>JAGQSP010000432.1 GCA_020439485.1 Acidimicrobiales bacterium
TCTCGATGGGCGAACCGTCGGCGTATCGTCGCAGCCCACCAAACATCGGCGACACTCCGGCGACGTCGAGGCGAACCTCACAGTCGACCATCGGGTTGTTCTTGAACGCCGATCTCGGGTCGGCCATGTCTCGGGGCTGGTCGAGCAAGCACACCTTTCCGTCATAGGAGATGGTGAGATGCTTGAACGGCTCGACCACCTCGATGGTCAGCCCGCCTGCGTCCATGCGATCGTTGTTGTCGATCTCGGGCCGTTTGTAGATGAAACCAACGCGACCGTCTGGCAAATAGACACAGACGGTCATCTCGGCGTGGCCCTCGTTGACCCGGTTACCTATGCGGAACCATGCACCCGTTTCGGCGGTGAGATCGAAGCCGTTCAGATACATCGACTCGTTGTAGTTGGGCACCGGGTCGGGGGTGTGGGTGTACTCGTCGTGTGGTTCGAGGACGGTCACCACCCGTCGTTCATCGTCGCCGTCCATGGGCGAGCCTCCTATCTCCAGCTTGGGTCGAGGAAGGTCTGAACCTCGATCACGTGTCCGTCAGGGTCGCGGTAGAAGCCGTGATAGAGGTTGTACTTGGCGTTGTGGGCCGGCGGCCGGTCGCAAACCACACCGGCAGCCACCAGGCGATCGTGCCAACGGTCGACCTCACCAGTCACCAGGGTCAGCATCAAACCATCGGTGGCGCGGGCGTCGCGTTCACAGATGCCCACGAACGCGTCGGCCGCCACGCGATAGATGCGACAGTCGCCCTGATCGAGCACCAGGTCGAGTCCCAACACCTGGCCATAGAAGGCCGCCGACCTCGACAGGTCCGATACCGGCAGGAACGTCACCTGCTGGTCGAATCCGGCAGGGTCGACGTGGTCGATCCCGTTGCGAGGCTCGAGCGGGCGATGCATGACCAGATGGTCGACCAGGGTGCCGTCGGGCAGCCTGAACCCCTCGGGAACCGTGGCGATGACACGGAACCCGAGCGAACGCCACAAGGCGACCGCTGCACGGTTTGAAGACACGACGATGTTGAACTGCATCGCCCTGTAACCCGTGTCGGCGGCCAGGGTCAGGGCGGCCTCGCCCATCGCCCGGCCGATGCCCTGACCCCGCGCCGCGGACGACACGGCGAAGCTGGCGTTGGCGACATGCGAACCGGGCCCCGGATGGTTGGGTCTGATGACGAAGCAGCCAACCAGCTGGTCATCGGTCTCGGCGACGTAACCCAGCCCGCCCGAGTCGGGTGCGAAGTATTGCCACAGCTGATCGTCCGACGCCAAGGGGTCGAACGCGTAGGTGTCTGCTGCGTCGACCAGCTCGCGGGCGATCGCCACAACCGACGGTCGGTCGGCCGGGGTCGCACGTCTGACCCTGAGGCTCACCCGTACTGGATGAACTCGACGACGTTGCCGTCGGGGTCGGCGACCATGCCAATGGAAACCCCTGGCCGCAGCTCGACGGCCTTCATCAAGATCTGATGCCCAGCCTCGTCGCATGCCGCGACCGTGTCGGCGACGTTCGAGACGTTGATGGTGATGTACCGGTAGCCCAAGCCATCGGCGAACCCGCCGCCAGGAGCCTTGGCCTCGGGGTTGGTGTCGAAGCTGACCAACTTCACGAGTGTCGGCCCGCACCGCAGCCGATGCATGGTGCCGCCACCGCCTACCGGCATGGGCATGTCGCCTTCGTGGGTCATGCCGAGCAGGTCGCGGTAGAAGGCCAGAGATGCGTCGCTGTCGCTGATGACGATGCCGATGGCAACCGGCTCGGGCCCCAGCTCGACTTTCACGGGTTCGATTGTCATGGACCGAACCCTATGCGCCGACGGCGGCGAAGAACGAACGCAACTCGACCTGCAGATCGGCCTCATAGCGCGCATAGGCCTGGCGCAATTGGTCCGCGGGCCAACCTGGCGGGTACAGCTCGATGGGCAGCAGCGGATCGTGCGTCAGGTGCTGCAGCACGGCGGCCGCCAAGCGGAACCGGGCGGCCAGGTCGTCGGCCGAGCCCTGCAGTTGGCCTAGCAGCTCCGCGGCCGTGTCGGACCACGCATCGAGGGCGAACAGGCGACCCACCAACTCGCCAGCCGCGGCGGTGTCGCTTGGCGAGACCCGAAACCACAACACGTGGTTGGCGACATCTCCATCGAGCAGATCGCCGGCCTCGCGGTCGAGGTTGCCGGGCCGCATCCATACACCCTCGCGCAGCTCGCCCAGGCGGGCGGCGCCAAGATCACGTCGCAGCGCGTGGCGTTTGGCCGCCGTGCGACCGCTCTCGGCGACGATGGCTTGCTCCCATGCGCCATCCCAGCGGCCATCACGTTGGCTCGAAGCCGAAGATCGGGCCAGGTCCTGGCGTCGCTGACGCTTGAGCAGCTCGCCCGACAATGCGTACATGCCGTCGTCGTTGACCAGTTCGCCCTTCTCGACCATGCGGCTGAGGGCCACTCGAGCGGTGCCCGGGGCGATGCCGAACTGCTCGGCCAGCGCGATCAGGAGGCGGCCGCGAAGGCGGGGTGGTCTGGTACCCAACAGCGCCGAGGCCATGACGCTGCGCGCCGACAGCGGCCTGAAGAGAACCTCGAGCTCGGTCGGGGTCACCCCGACGCCAGCGCCTTCCACAGCGCCCGGTACGAGGGCCAGGTGATCTCGGGGGTGATGTAGCCGTCTTCGGTCAGGATCTGCTCGAAGCGAGCGAGGTTGCGGAACGGGATTCCCGAGTCGACGTGATGGGCCAGGTGACGGCCCACCCCGATGGGCACGAAGATCGCCCTGGCCACCAGCGACTGGCGGACGTGGTGCGAGCTCTTGCGGCGGTCGTCAGAGCGGGTGAGGCCGCCGTGCTCGGCCACTGCGCGCAAGCGGTTGAGCACCTGGTACACGAACACGTAGGGCGCCACCCACAAGAACAGGTAGAGCCACGGATGACCCGTCAGCGCAAATAGGGCGAATATCACCGCCTGGCCCGCGTAGAACCGGAGACTGTTGACCCGGTGCTTGGCACTGAGCACGCCCGTAATGCGCGGCTTGAGCACCCGCCAGGCCGACACTCCGGTGGCGTCGCGCAGCAGCTTGCGCCTCATCGACTCGGCCTTGATCGGGTAGAACGAGTACAGCAAGAAGTCGGGTTCCTTGGGACCGAACTCATCGCGGTGATGGTTGCTGTGGCCGCGGCGATAGCCGTGGGTGCCCGTGCCGAACGCCACCCACCCGAAGAAGTTGATGCCGACGACGTCGTTGATTCGCCGATTGCTGAACAACGATCGGTGCGAACCCTCGTGATGCAGGATGAACATCCGGTTCTGGAGCACGGCCATGACCGGAATTGCCAGCGCCACGGCGAGCCAGTGGTCTAGCGCCACCACGGCGGCGACAACCAGGGCGGGCATTGCCACTGCGGCGACGCATGTCCAGGCGTTGAGCAGATTGGGAATGCGGCGCAGCTCTGCCATCAGTTCGGGGTGGGGCCGTCCGTCTGGGCGAAGCCGATCGGATCCGGCGAAGGGTTCGACCTCGGGCACCATGCCCCCGGTCATCGAGGCGACGAGTTCGTCGTGGGTCGGCATCGCAGCGGTCATGGGTTGATGTTACACCGACAACGACGTTTGACAAAGCCGACGTAACAGTCAAGGGGATCTGGGACAGGCGGTATGGTCGCAACGTGAGGCACCATCGCGTCCCCGACAGCGCCACGTTCGTCCGGACCACACCACGCTTCGACGCCGACACGATCCCCGTGGGCTTGCTGTCGAGCCATCATCTGGCGGCGCGCACCTGGGCGGTGATCAGGGTCGACAGCGGCGAACTCGAGTTCACATGGGAAGACGACCCCGACAACCCGACGACCATCGGGGCGGGTGACAGCCTGGTGATCCCACCCGAGGCCAGGCATCACATTTCGCCGCCGGGCAAGGTGTCGTTCGAAATCGACTTCTACAGCGATAGGTCCGGCAGCTAGATCGCCCGTTGGCGTCTATACCCCAGCCGTGTCGTTCAGCAGGCGACGGGCGAGCACCGACGCAAACGACGGGCCCGCAACAACCCGAACCCGAGCCTCTGACGACCGCTGCCGGCTTCTGGCCGTGCGCGACTCGGCGTGCACCACCCTCGGCAGCACCGGGTTGGGATCGACACGATCGAGATACCAGTGATGCCGCGAGGCCGGGGCCGCAGCGGCGACCGGCTCGGCAGCGGCCGCAGCCAGGGCGCGCTCGTAAGCCCACCTGAGCTCGACGAATTTCTCGGCGTCTCCGCCGGCGTCGGGATGGTGGGTCTTGGCTGCCCGCCTGAAGGCGGCATTCACGTCGGCGCGCGTCGCGCCGCGGTCGATACCCAGCACGCGCCGGGCACGCTCCAGTTCATCCATGAACTTCGGTCTCTCGATCCGTCGATCCCGTCCGTGGAATCGCTCGTGGGTACCTGTCGGCCGCTCCCCCGTCCCAGATGAGTGGAATCGAGCGGTGTTGACGGGGGTTGGCATCGACGTGCCCAAAGCCGATCGCCAAGCCCGCAGCGCCACAATCGCCCGCCGAGTCAAGACCATTCCTGCAATGCTGGGAGTCACCGCTGCCGCGTTGGCTACCGCACCTGCCGTGGTGCCGGCGCTGGCCGCATACGACCTGCTGGTGCGCCGGCCGAAGCTGCCGCTGACACGCACGTATCTCTTCGGCCTGCAGTACCTGCTGAACGATTCACTCGAGATCGTGGTGGCACCCGCTCTGTGGGCTTGCGCCGGCTTCGGCACCCGTCTCGAGTCGCCCGCGTCGATCCGCTGGCACCAGCGACTCCAAACTTGGTCGTTGCGAGTGCTCGAAAAGCGAGCGTCTCAGCTGCTCGGCCTGCGGGTCGAGCTGGATAGGCCCCTGCCGCCGGTTCGGTTCCCGGCGATAGTCGTGTCGCGCCACGTCAGCGTGTTCGACTCGTCGCTGCCTGCTCTGGTGCTGAGCCCGGTAACCGAACAGATCCGTGGCGTGATGATGGCCGAAATGCTTGCCGACGCCGGAATGGACATCGTCTAGGCCCTTGAACGGTTGCGCGACACTGACCCACAGCGGGCGGGCCGGCTATCGCAGCTGAAGGGTGTGCTGCCGCCCCGCGCCGGCGGCCTGAGTGCCTTGCTCGACGCACTGCCCAACGCCGACGTGATCGTGTTGCGTCATCACGGTCTGGACGAGATCGCCGCGCTGACCGACCTGGCCACATTGGCCCCGCTGAACGATCCGATACGGGTGGATATCGAGGTCATACCCCGAGCGTCGATTCCTGGCGATCACGCATCGCGACTGCGATGGTTGGACGATCTGTGGTTGCAGCTCGACCGCACGATGTCAGGAGCGACCGGGCCTCAGAGCTAGTCGAGCGCGGCGGCGATGGCCTCGTCGACCGGGTCTTGCAGCAACTCGGCGAGCCGCTGGCCCACAGGTCCCGAGTCTTCGATCACCAGGAAGGCGCCGTAGCCGTCGTCGAGGTCGAGCCAGGGCACCGAGCCGTACGCGCCCGGATCGCTGACAATGCCCGAGTCGCGGTCGACCCACCAGCCGAGCCCATAGCCGAGGCCCGGCGCAGCACTTCCGTCGTACTGGCGTGCGATGCGGTCGGAGTGCATCAGCTCGAGAGATTCGGGCGACAGCACCCGGGTGTCGCCGCACATACCGTCGCGAAGCTGCATCAGCAGCAGCTGGGCGTAGTCGCCCGTGGTGGTGTACATGCCACCTTCCATGTTCGGGTTGTCGGTTGGTTCGAGAACCGACGGATCGCCGTCGAACCGGCCCGGGTAGCCGAAGCCCGGCGCAAACTGCCCGAAGTGGTTGTTGTAGCCCGTCGATTCGAGCCCGCACGGCCCGAACACCACCTCATCGACCAGCTCGTTCCAGGGCTGCCCCGACACGACCTCGGCGACCGCACCCGCAACCTGCCACTGGCCGCCGCCATATCGGAACTCGGTGTCGGGGGCCACCACGTCAGAGTCGTCGGCCTCGGTGGTGAAGATCTGCCGGCCACACTCGCTCAAGGTGCCGTCGGTCCGGAACTGGCACAGATAGGCGGGGAACAACAGCCCCTCGACCAGGCCGATCAGACCCGAGCTGTTCGACAGAAGCTGTGCGGGTGTGATGGCGTAACCCGTGGGTTCCCACCCGGTTTGTTCGGCCACCGGCGCGTCTATGTCGAGCAGGCCGCGGTCTTGGAGATTCAGCAGAACAGTGGCGGTGACCATCTTGGTAGACGAAGCGACCAGCGAAACCCGGTCTTCGTCGAACTGGCCCCAGTGCTGATGATGGACCACGCCGTGGTCGCGGTGGACGACCACCAGACCGGCACCATCGAGACCCTGGTCTTCGACGTAGGCGCCCACGATGGGGTCGACTGCGGAGAAGTCGAACACCGGAGCAACATCGCTGGGTGTTGTGTCGCTGGGTGTCGTGTCAGCGGCGGTCGTCACCGGAGCAGACTCGTCCTGCGTCGGGGACGAACAAGCGCCCACCAAGGCCGCCAGCACCGCCAGTGCAGCAAACAGCGCCGAAACCTTCCCCGTCACCTCGACGACGGTATCGGGCTACATTCGCCGCAGCACCTGACGATGGGTATTCGATGGATACGAGCCGGTTCGGCGCGCTCTTGGATCTGCTTCCCGACGCGGTGGGGATCATCGACTCCACCGCAACCCTGCGCGCCGCCAACTCGTCCGCCGAGCGGCTCTTCGGCTGGTCTCGCGACGAATGGATCGGCCGCAACCTCCTCGAGATGGTTCACCCCGATGACGTCGACTGGGCCATCTCGTCGCTGGCCACGGTGACCGGACGCGAACTCGGAACGCCTATCGAGATGAGGGTCAAGAGCGCCGAGGGCTGGCTGTTGGTCGAGCTGGTCGGCCGAGCCGCCGAGGTCGACGGCGAACCGGTGATCTTCATGTCGGCGCGCGACCTCACCGAGCGTCGCCGCTGGGAGATCGCACGTGACGACACCGCCATGTTTCGGTCGGTGCTGCACCACGCGGCGAGCCTCACGATCCTGGCTGACGCCGATGCCACCATCAGCGCCGTGTCGGCAGCGATGATCCGCCTGACGGGCTTCGGGCCGGAAGCGACGATAGGACGCAGCCTGGTCGACCTGGTCATCGAAGCCGACCAGCCGCGAATGGTCCGAGCCATCGACAAGGCCAAGTCGGAAGCGCAGCGGCGGGTGACGACCGAAGTACTGCTCGCCGGACGCGACCGCGATGCGATTCCGTGCCAGCTGTCGATAGTGAACCTGATCGACGACCCCACCGTGGGGGGTCTGGTCGTTTCGGGCCACGACATCAGCGAGCTGTGGCGGGCGCGTATAGAACTCGAACACATGGCCGGACACGACCCGCTGACCGGCTTGGCCAATCGCGGCCGACTCTCGGAGGAACTCGCGAGGCGGCTCGACCCGAACTGTCGAGAGGCCGGTCCGGTGGCGGTTGCGTTCATCGACCTCGACCGGTTCAAACCGGTGAACGATCTCTACGGGCACGAAACCGGTGACGAGCTGTTGACCATGGTGGCAGCGCGGCTGCGCGACGCGCTGCGCGACGATGACGTCGTTGCCCGCTTCGGGGGTGACGAGTTCATAGCGGTGATGCCCGACGCCGGCATTTCCACCGACGATCTTGCCGAGCGCATCGTCAGTGCCTTGTCGACGCCCTTTCGACTTTCGGTCGGGGTTGTTCAGATCTCGGCCAGTGTCGGGGTCGTGGCGGCAACACCAGGCGACGACCCCGACACCGTCCTGGCCGAGGCCGACAACGCCATGTACGCAGTGAAGAACGACGTCAAACACACGCCGAGCCTGCGCAACATCGCCACCCGCCGCAGGCTCGCCGACGGCGTCACGCACGCTTTCGAACGCGACGAGTTCACCGTTCACTATCAGCCCATCATCGATCTGCAGACCAACCGCTGGGTGGGGTTCGAGGCGCTCAGCCGTTGGAACCACCCCGAGCTGGGACTGTTGCTGCCGGCCGACTTCATAGACATCGTCGAGGACATCGGCCTGGGCCTGCGCCTGGGCGCTGCAACCATCGAGACCATCTGCCAGGATCTCGGGCGGCTGAGGGACCGCACCGGGCTCGAGCCGTCGATCTCGGTGAACGCCTCGGCCGACGAGGTGACCAACCCCGACTACGCAAGCACGCTCACCAGCGCACTGAACGGCTGCGACATCAGCCCGGACAGGTTCACGATCGAGATCTCCGAACGTTCGATCCTGGGCCGCGGTGGCCGCACCGGCCGAGTCGTGCCGGCAAACCTGGCCGCGCTCGCAGAGCAAGGCGTGGGCATTGCCGTCGACGACTTCGGCACCGGCTATTCGTCTTTGACCCACCTGGTGTCGTTTCCGATAGACCGCATCAAGATCGACCGCTCGTTCGTGGCCGGGGTGGTCGACGACGCCCAGCGCCGCTCGGTCATCGCGGCCCTGGTGGGGCTGGCCCAGAGCACCGGCATGAGCGTCGTCGCCGAAGGCATCGCCGACCAAGACCAGCTCGACATGTTGCTGTCGGTGGGTTGCCATCTGGGGCAGGGGTTCTTCATGGCCAAGCCGATGGCCTACGAAGGCCTCGAGGCGGCGCTCACCTAGATTGGCGGCATGCCATCGATCGACGAAGTCGCCCAGTACCTGCACGAAGAACACGGCCTCGCCGTCGTCAGCACCGTTCAGGCCGACGGCCGCGTGTTGTCGAGCGTCGTCAACTGCGGAGTCACCGACACGGCCGGACTCGGCCCATGCGTGGCATTCGTGTCGGCGGGCCGCGCCGCAAGGCTCACCCACATCCGCAACGGATCCGAGGTCACCGTCGCTGTTCGCAGAGGGTGGCGCTGGCGGTCGGTGACCGGGCCCGCCACCCTGATAGGCCCAGACGATCCCGCCGACCAGTTCGATGCCGAGGCCCTGCGGCTGTTGCTGCGAGAGGTGTTCACCGCTGCGGGCGGCACCCACGACAACTGGGACGAATACGACCGCGTCATGCGCGACGAACGACGCACCGCCGTGTTCGTGAAGCCAGTGCGCGTGCTGGGCAACTATTGAACGAACCCGAGGACGACTGGGTCTAGCCCAGCATTGGGAACCCGTCTAGGTCTCGTGAACGGTCAGCACCACCTGACCGCTCTCGTGCACGCTGCACGAGCCCGAGTAGATGCCAGGTACCGAGAAGGTGTGTCTGATTCGCTCGTTGGCGCCGACGTAGAACGGTCCGATGACGTGTCCCCTGTCGTCTTCGTTGACGATCTCGATCTCCTCGCCCAGCACCACATCGAGCGAGGCGGGGAAGACCTCGGGGGCCTCACCGGTTTCCAGCAGCTCTCCGTAGCCGGCGGGTATCAGATAGTTGTAGTCGGCAGGAGGCATGGCGTCGTTCGAGTTGTCGGACGAGTCTGCGCACGAACCGACCATGGCCAAGGACAACAACGCGGCGACGAACATGAGCATTGCCCGCAGACGCCGGTCGATCATCAGGCAACCTGGTCGAGGAGATGTTCGAGGTCGGCGGCGATGCCCGACGCCGGCGTGCCGAACGACCAGATCAGAACCATGTCTCCGCGATCGTCGATGGCATACAACGAAGCTGTGTGAAACACCTCGCTGTCGCCGTCGACCTCGGTAGTTCCGTAGTCTGCGCCGAATCCGTTGGCCACCGGACGCAACACAGCCTCGTCTTCGCTGCGCAGAGCCACCGAACCGTCGACGAACGAGCGCACGTAGTTGGTGAGGATCTCGGGTGTGTCGACGAGCGGGTCGATCGACACCATGGCCAAGTCGACGCGGTCGGCGTCGTCACCGATGTCGCGCAGCGCCTGGCGCACGTCGGCCAGCGTCGTCGGGCACACATCGGGGCAACGGGTGTATCCGAAGTAGACCAGCAGCAGGCCGCCTTCTTCGGCGACGAAGTTGAACGGCGTCTGCGAGCCGTCGGCCTCGACCGAAGGCAAGCTGAGGTCGGCCACGTTGGGCGTCGGGGTGCGCTCGTAGCCAGCGAAGGTGTGTTCGTCACCCCCGCAGGCAGCCAGTACGAGGGATACGGCGACCACCGCCGCCAACGCGGCCGACCTCAGCGAGATCACGGTGCGCTCTCGCGGACCTCGACGCTGACGGTGTGGGTGGCACCGCTCTCGAGCGTCAGTTCCAGTTCGAA
>JAGQSP010000433.1 GCA_020439485.1 Acidimicrobiales bacterium
GGGATGTCCTCGACACCTTCCATCAACTCGATCAGCCATTGATGCCTGGCCGGGTCGGCCGGTGCGAATCCGACACCACAGTTGCCCATGACGACCGTGGTGACGCCATGAGGCGAAGAAGGCTCTAGCTGGGCGTCCCAGGTGGCCTGACCGTCGTAGTGGGTGTGAATGTCGACAAAGCCGGGCGTCACCAGGCGCCCGTCGGCGTCGATGTGGCGCCTCGCCGACCCGACGCTTCGGCCCGATTCGACAGCGACGATGCGATCGCCGTCGACGGCGATGTCGACTCCATCGACGGGTTCCGCGCCCGTCCCGTCGACCAGCAAGGCGTTGCGGATGACCAGGTCGTGCATCGGGAACTCCCGTGTGTTGTAGCCCCCGCCGGGGCTCGAATGTGCGAGGGTCAGGTCGGGTGCGCTACCAGGGCGGAAACCACCGTGCGTTCGCCCGTGCCGCCATCCAACACCGTCTGGGCGGCTCGAACCGGCCAAACGATGTTGCCGAGGGCCTCGAGCTGTGTGTGGGGGTGCAGTTCGAGCATGCCACCGGCGTCGACCGTGGTGACGTCGTGGAACCCCACCCAGGCCTTGGTGACCTGGAACTGTGCCTTGTAGAACGCCTCTTTGGCGCTGAACACCGACATCGTCGCCAGCATCGGATCGGCGCAGGCGCCCACCCACTCGGCCTCGGCATCGGTGAGGATTCGGCGCGATACATCGCGCTCTGTGCGCTCGACCCGTTCGGCATCGATTCCTACGACGAAGCCCCGTCGATGGGCCACAACCGCAGCGATGAACCCATCGGTGTGGGTTATCGAGCCGGTGATGCCCGCAGGCCACGCCGGCGAACGATCCAGCGAACGCGGCACGGGCGAATCGATGCCGGTCAGCTGTTGCAGGGCGGCTCGAGCACACGCACGGCCCGCCAGGAACCCCTCGCGCCGCTTGGGGGCAAAACTCTGGGCCTCGCGAATAGCCGCCGGATGACACAGCAGTTCGTCTGCGGCGCTGGGAACCTCGACAGTGCGCACCGCAAAACGAGCCGCGGGAATACCGAGGTTGGCGGCCGACCGGGCGAACATCGCCTCGATGTCGGGTCGTCGCACCGGGCCGGGTTCGCCGGTGGAAGCGGCGTCGAACATCGCCCTAAAACTAGCGGCTGGCGCGTCGCAAGTTCGGGACTGGTCTCGGCCCGAACCTCTGCGTCAGGGGAGTCGCCCCACAAACCCCAGAGCTCGTCGCACGATGCGATCCTGGCCGCCGGTCATCTCGGCCGACACCGCTATGCCGCCCGCTTCGGAGGTATCGACCCACGAGAACTCGAGGGCCGATTGCGATGGCTCGCAGTGTCCCTCTATCGGAACGATGTAGGCCAGCGACACAGCGTGTTGGCGCGGATCGTGGAAACCGGTCTGGGTGGGGTCTGGCATGTACTCGGCCACGGTGAAAGGTGTGGGCGAGGCCGGCAGTCGAGGGAACGCGGCTGGCCCCAGGTCTTTGTCGAGGTTGCGCATGAGCGCCTCGCGGATCGTCTCGCCCCACAACACCCGGCCAGACACGATCGCCAGCGAAATGGTGCCGTCGGGCATCGCGCGCCTCAGCAAGCCGATATGGGTCACCTGGCCAAGCTCGTCCAGACGAACCGGAACGGCCTCGACGTAGACGATGGGCACGCGACCACGAACGGTCTCCAGTTCGTCCTGGCTCAGCCACTGTGAGTGGATGTCGATGTCAATCTCGTTCAAGATCGGCCTCTTCGCCTACCGGAGTCGTGCTCCGCACTGTCCAAATCGTCCCTGCGAGTGTGACACGCCCGCCGCCGCCAGGCTGTTAACCACGGCGCCTGGGTCCGCCAGGCTGTTAACCACGGCGCCTGGGTCCGCCAGGCTTCTTGTTGCGCTGGGTGGCGCGTCCTTGCGGCGAACGTTCATACGGGCGAGTCGATCCTCCAGAGTGTTTTCCCTTCGGACGATCGAGAGCGAAGCTGAGCTGCTTGCCCCTTATGGTGGCACCGTTCATGGTGGTGACGACGCGGTCGGCATGCTCGGCCGGAACATCCACCAAAGAGAACTTGGGCATGATGGCGATGTTGCCGATGTCGGATCCGCTGAGCCCGGTTTCGCCGGCGATCGAGCCGACGAGATCCTTGGGTCGGATGCCCACGTGTTTGCCGCCGCCCACCTTCAGCGTCACCATCGGGCCCGTCGGCTTGGTGCGTGGTCCTCTGGGGCGGTCGCCGCGGTCTTTGCGGTCGGCGTCCTTGCGTCGGCGCGAGGTTGCGTCGGAGATGTCGAGCGAGTCGTCCTCGTTGTCTGCAAGCGACATGGCCAGCGCAGCCGCAGCTATCTCGACGGGGTCGTGGTCGGCGGCCATCGACCTGACCATGTCGGCCAACTCGGCCTGCAGCGGGTCGTCGAGGCCCACTCTGCGCGTTACTTCGGCTCCCAGGCGCCTGACGCGCGCCCGGCGCAGATCGGCCGCCGTCGGAACGGGCTCGGGTTGCAGCTGGATGCCGGTCTCGTCGACGATGCGGTCGATCAGCCGGTTCTGGGCAGGTGTCGCCAGCGTGATGGCCGTACCCGTGCGCCCGGCCCGCCCCACCCGTCCGATGCGGTGGACGAAGGTCTCTGGCGACGTCGGGACGTCGAAGTTGACCACGTGGCTCAGGTGATCGATGTGTAGGCCACGGGCCGCCACATCGGTGGCCACCACGAGTTCGGCTGCCTCGCTTCGCAACCGGCCGAGCGCGATGGTTCGCTGCTCTTGGCTCATGCCGCCGTGCAACGCCTGTGCACACAGCCCGCGCTGGCCGAGAACCTCGACCAGTTGGTCGACCTCGTCGCGGGTACGGCAAAACACCAGGGTGGCGGTGGGGCTTTCGACGGCCAAGACCCGTGACAGGGCTGCAGCCTTGTCGGGGCGGTGAACCATGTGCAGCCGATGCCTGATGAGGCTGGCGTCGGCCGATGTGTTGCGTTCGATGCTGACCGACACGGGATGGTCGAGATGGCGGTCGGCGATGTCGACCATCTTCGGTGGCATGGTTGCCGAGAACAAGACGGTCTGGCGTTCGGTTGGGGTTGCGTCGAGGATCGCATCGAGTTCCTCGGCGAACCCCAGGTCGAGCATCTCGTCGCCCTCGTCGAGCACGACGGTTCGCACCATCGACAGGTCGAGGTGGCCACGGTTCATCAGGTCGAGCACCCGGCCCGGTGTGCCAACTGCGATGTGGACACCACGTTCGAGCGACTTGATCTGTGCGCCGATGTGGGCGCCGCCCACCAGCTCGCCCACGCGGACGCGCAGCTCGGCGCCATAGGTCTTGACCGCTTCGGCCACCTGGGTTGCCAGCTCGCGGGTGGGTGCCAGCACCAACGCCAGCGGCCGCTTGGGCTCGGACGGACCCTCGAGATTCTGCAGAATCGGCAGTGCGAAGGCGGCCGTCTTGCCGGTGCCGGTTGCGGCCTGCCCGATCAGGTCGTTGCCTTCGAGGATCAGTGGGATGGCCTGTGCCTGGATGGCCGACGGCGCCGAATAGCCCGATTCGGCTATCGCCGACAGCAGCTCGGGGCGTAGGCCGAGCTCGTCGAACGAGGCCGGATCAGAGTTTTGCATTGCGTCATTCTGCCTGCTCGGTCTCCAAGAGACTCGCGGCCACCCTACGAAGCTTCACCTTCTGGATCTTGGTGCCGTTTGCGCTGGGTGTGGTGGGGAACTCCTCGATGGCCACGACCCGCACAGGCACCTTGTATCGCGCCAGCTGCGAGTTGCAGTGGTCGATGGCCTTGCGCTCGAGTTGGGCGGTGTCTGCACCCTGCCTGGCGATGACGAAAGCAACCGGTCTGGCTCCGCTGGGCCGGTCGACAGCGACCACCTGGCTGGCTTCGATGTCGTCGAGTTCGTTCAAGGCCGCCTCGATCTCGGCCGGGGCTACCAGGAAACCGCCCAGGCGCAGCGAATCGCCCATGCGCGCCTGATAGTGGAACGAGTCTGCACCCTCCATCTCGGCGAGGTCCCCGGTGCAGAACCAACCACGGTCGAACGAAGACTCGGTCAACGCGATGTCGATCTTTGCGCCACCCTCGGCCAGGTATCCGGTGAACAGGCTGGGTGCGTGAAGCTGAAGCTCGCCATCGATCACACGGCAATCGGCCGAGCGCGACACGAGCCGCCCGCCCGCCCTCGCCCGCGCCTCGGCAGCGTCGTCGGGGTTGCGTGCGGCAAACAGGGCCTGGACCTCGCTCATGCCATACAAGCCCACCAGCCGGGCCCCACGTTCTTCGGCTCGTTGCACGACGTCGTCGAGGCTGCTGTTGAAGGCGGCGTAGCCACCGAGGCGAATGCCCGTCAGGTCGGCGTCGGCTTCGATCAGGCGATGGAACATGTCGTCGCTGCCGAAGGTGACGGTGACGTGGTGGTCGACGATGAGCCGTGCGAAACCGTCAACGTCGAATCGTCGCGGCACCACGATGTCGCATCCGGCCGCCAGAGCGCAGGTCAGCGTCGTCAGGCCGAACGTGCCACAAAGCGGCATGGCCAGCAACACCGTGTCGCTTCGGCGTAGGCCCATACTGCCGGCCACGTCGTACGCGTGGGCCGAGATCGAGCGCTGCTGGTGCAGCACCATCTTCGGCTTGCTCGTTGTGCCGCTGGTGGTGAACACGACGAACGGGGCAACCGGCGAGGCATCCGAACGGCCCACCGGGGCCGCCTGGGGCAGTGCAAGGTTGGCGTCGACCGTGGCTGCCAAACCCAGAGACTGGGTGTCGAGGTCGTCCAGACGGTCGCTTACCAGGGCGCGGCAACCACTTCGCCGCACCAGGTCGGCAACCTCAGCTGGGCCATAGCGGGTGTTCACATTGACCAGAGTCAGCCCCGCATCGGCACAACCGGCCAGGGTTTCGAGGTAGGCGCGGCCGTTGTCGGACCACACTGCGACCCGATCGCCTCGCCCCACGCCGTTGTGGCGCAGCCACCACCCAAACGCAGAGCCCGAATCCGCCAAGTCCTTGCCGGTCAGCTCGACTGGACCATCGCTGTCGACGAGGTGAAGCGTGCTGGCGGACGCTGCGAAAAGGTCGACGACCGTCTCTTCCATGATCTTCGGTTTATCGTGCTCGGGTGGCGTTGTCACGACCGACCAACAGTTCTGGCCCACCGCCCTCGCAAAGCGGGGGCCGGCGGTTCGGCGAGCGCCTCGGTTATGCCCTGTTGGTGGTGGGGCTGATGCTGGCGGCGATGTGGGTCGTCGAGGTGCTCGACACCCTTGCGCTGGACGAGCGCCTCGAGCGAGAGGGCATCCATCCGCGGCGCCTCGACGGACTCGACGGCGTTCTGTGGGCTCCGTTCCTGCACGGCGGCTGGGCTCACCTGATCGGCAACTCGATGCCCTTGGCTGTGTTGGGGGTGCTGACGTTCGTCCACGGCCGACGCCGCGGCTGGATGGTGGTGGCCGCGGTGATCTCGGCGGGCGGCCTGCTGACATGGGTGCTGGCCCGCTCTGGCAATCACATCGGAGCCTCGGGCCTGGTGTTTGGGCTGCTTGGTTATCTGCTGGCTGCGGCCTTGTTCGCCAGACGCCTGCGCGAGGTGGCCACAGCGATACTCGCCGGGTTGCTTTACGGGGGACTGGTGTGGGGATTCTTGCCCAGCCCTGGCGTGTCGTGGGAGAGCCACGTGTTCGGGTTCGCGGCCGGGGTGGGCTCGGCCTATGCCCTGGGCCGAGACAACTGATCCTGCGGATCCTGAAGCCGTCTTCAGGAATGCTCAGGGTTCCTTAAGGAGCCGATCGTCATCGTTGTGAGCGTCCGGTCAACGAGACCGGGGACACACGAGGAGACAGATCGATGGATGCACGAACCGCAGCGGCGATCGCCGCATTCGGACTGGCCTCGGCCGTGGGGGTCGGAGCGGTCACGATGACCGCGGTCTCTGGCAACAACAGCCCGAGCGACTCTGTTCCGGCGGCCAGCCAGGTGGCGCCCGAGATCGTCTACCTCGACGCTCCGGCCACCACCTCGACGGTGCCCGCCGATGGGCCGGTCGTCATCGAATACGTCGATGTGGCTGCGCCTGCACCCACGACGGCACCGGCACAGCGCTACGACGACGATCACGACGACGACCACGAAGAGCACGAACATGGCGAATACGAGGAACACGATGACTGAGCGCATTCCGCAGGCGGCTTGCAAGCGGCGCAAACCCGCCGCCGCATCCAAGTGGTTCGTGGCCGCTCTCAGCGTAGGAGCGGGCCTGGGCATGGTGGCCGGTCTGGCCGCTGCCAACCCGGCCCAGACCGGTCCTGCCGATCAGCCCGCCACCGCAGCCCCGATCCAGCCCCAGCAGATAGTGGTGGTGCGGGTTCCGGCGGCAACAGGCCAGAACGGTCAGACGTCGGCGGTCAGCAGCGAGCCCACCGTCATCCGGGTTCCCAGGGCGGTGCCCGCCCAACCCGCCCAGCAGCAGACGACGGTGGCAACGAACAGCGGCGGCAGCTGAGATGGCGCCACGAACTGTGAGGCCATTCGGCGAGGCCCGTTTCAGGGCCATGGGCACCGACGTACATGTTGTGGTCGTTGCCCCCAAGCAAACCGACGCCCAACGTCTGGTCGCTCGAGCGACCGACCGAGTCGATCACCTCGAACGTCTGTGGAGCCGCTTCGACGCGGCCAGCGAGGTATCCGAGATCAACCGCAACGCCGGCGAGTGGGTTGGCGTGAGCCCCGAGACCATGAGGCTGGTGGGCAC
>JAGQSP010000434.1:0-1646 GCA_020439485.1 Acidimicrobiales bacterium
AAACCATCGAAACCATGCGCGCCCATGGCCGCGACCCCGAGGGCTTGTTCGACGAGCCGTTCATGATGCTTCGCAACCAGGGCCAGATCCTTGGCGAAGAGCGCACAGGCGACAGGCTGGTCGTCGAGGGCACCCGCGACGGCAATCGCATCGTGGCCACATCGGTCGTGGTCGACCCGGAGGCCGCCGATGGCTCGGGCATGCTGGTTGGCGAGTTGATGCGCCGCACAGAGAACGTGCTTCAGGTGGCTGGGCCCGATGGCCTGGTGACCGTCGAGGTTCCCGCGGCCGCAACCGTCGAGATCGCGTCGATTCCTGGCACCAACGACGTCAACCAGCTCAAGCATCACCTCGAGATTCAGCGAATGTCGAAGTCGAAGGGCAATGTCGTAAACCCCGACGAGCTAGTGGTCGAGTATGGCGCCGACACGGTTCGCACGTACCTGATGTTCGCCTTCGAGTGGCAAAAGGGCGGGCCCTGGGACAGCCACAACATCATCGGCAGCCGCCGCTTCATCGAGGACGTATGGAAGATCGGCACCCACGAGTATGTGCCGGGCGATGTCACCGAAGAAGCCACGGCGACCTTGCGCCGAAAGGTCCATCAGACCATCCAGCGCGTCGATTCGGACCTCGAGGCGTTCAAGTGGAACACAGCGGTGGCGGCCTTGATGACGCTGCGCAACGACCTGACGGAGGCGCGGCGCGCCGGCGCGGTCACCGAGCAGGCCTGGAACGAGGGCGTCGAGACGCTTCTGAAGCTTCTTGCGCCCATCGCACCCCACATCACCGAAGAGCTGTGGGCAGGTCGCGGCCACGTTGGGTCCATTCACCTGGAACCCTTCCCCGAAGCCGACGCCGACATCGCTCGTGAAGACACGGTGACGATGGTGATTCAGGTGAACGGCAAGGTCCGTGATCGTCTGGACGTGGCGGCCGACATCGATGCGAGCGCGGCCGAGGCCGCGGCCATGGCGTCGTCGCGTATCCAGGAACTGACCGCCGACATGACAGTTCGCAAGGTCATCGTCAGACCACCGAACCTGGTGAACATCGTCGCCAACTGATGGCGATCAGATCGTTGCCAGCTCCAGCTCTGCCTCGTCGGGTCGCTGGCTGGCAACGGCCAGGAGCCTGCCGGCTGCGCGCTCGCGCTGGTGCAAAATCGCGGCGACGGCGGTGAACGCGGCAATCAGAACCAGAACCCGCGGCCACTCGATGGCGGCGTCTACGTAGTCGTTGATTCCGAAGTCGGTGGCGAAGACGCGCTCGATGGTCCAAATCGACGACACCGTCGCCAACACGATTGAGCCGGCCAAGAAGAACGGCCGGTAGTACGAGGTTCGGCGGAGCAGGAACAGGCCGGGGAACACCAGCAAGATGATGACCGCCTGGCCGAACTCGATGCCCACGTTGCGGCCCAGGAGCGATACGAGCTGGGTCGAGCGACTGACGTCGAGGCCAGAAACGAGACCCGCGAAGCCCATGCCGTGGAAGAGCCCGAACGCAAAGGCGATCAACCATTCGCGGTTTGCTGCGATCGGATGGAGGTTGTGCAGCGCCGCCACAGCGATCGACAGCGCGATCAGGGACTCCACAAAGCGAGAAGGAGGCAAGGGCAAGATATCGAGACCCGCCAAAGTGAA
>JAGQSP010000434.1:1815-2132 GCA_020439485.1 Acidimicrobiales bacterium
TGGGTGCTCGCCGTGAAGTTCGACCAGTTGCTGGTGTCGCCGAGGTCGACATCTCGACTGCGGTTCGACCTGTCGAAGGCGACCAGGGCCTCGGACTCGTTGTCGAAGGTTCCAGCGGCCCAGTCGTTCTCGATCAGGAGCAATCCGACCCTGTCGGGTACCTCATCGAAGAAGGGGTCGAAGGTGACTTCGAGGTCGCGAGGCACCGACGCTTCGGGGACCACGACCTCGAAGGCCAACTGGACGTAGTTGAAGTCTGGGGTGTTGTTGGGGAACAGCAGCGAGGCCTCGCCGAACTCGATCTGCCACTGCCGCCC
>JAGQSP010000435.1 GCA_020439485.1 Acidimicrobiales bacterium
AGGCAGAGTGGGACGAGCCTCACGCCTCTGAGGTGTTGTCCTCTTCAGCTGTTGCCTGATCGCCGCCGTCCTCGCCGGCCTCGGCAGTAGCGACTGCTTCGGCGGTCTCGACGGCCTCGGGCGCTTCGGCAGCTGGCAGGGCTTCGTGGGTTTCGGCTGCTGGCAGGGCTTCGTGAACCTCGGCGGCCGGCAGCGCCTCAGGTGCGGGTGCAGCCTCAGGTGCGGGTGCAGCTTCAGGGGCAGACGCGGCCTCAGGTGCGGGTGCAGCCTCAGGCGCGGGCGGGGCGGGCGGTGCCGGTGGCTTCTTCGAGCGCCGCGGGCGCCTGGACGGTGTCACCCCGAACTGGGTGGCAACCTCTGGCAGCTGCGAAGCGACCTTGCGCACCGTCTCGAGCAGTTCGTCCGAGGGCTTCTCGGGCACGTGCTCGAGCTTGAAATGGGGGCGCACCACCGAACGGCTCACCGCGTCGAGCACCGTGGCCAATCGCTGCTGGCCGGTCTCGGCGGTGACCGACGCATTGGTGGCCTCGATCAGGCGCTGCAGCAAGTCGTCGGGAAGGCGTGCCCCGGCCTTGGGCGAGCGTGAGCTGACGCGCAGGGCCCGCACGACCCGGCCGTCGGCCAGGGTGGATGCCACCTCGTCGACCCACTCGGTTTGGGCCCGCTCTACCCGGGCGTTGAGCCCATCGCGCAGCTGGTTGGCGAGCTCGCGGCTCTCCTTGTCGTGGGCCGACTCGGCGGCAACCACGCTGCGCAGGTCGCGAAGGTCGATCTCGTCGATGTCTGCCAACGCGGCCTCGGCGCGGTCGCGCCACTCTGCGTCGCGCAGCTTGGGCATCAGGGTCTCGGCAAGCGCTACGAGCGCCGAACCGTCGATGGGGTTGGTGCCGTCGGCCTTGGCCTTCTCGTTCTGGACATCGATTTCCTTACGAACGGCCTGAAGGCCGCCGCGCGACAGCTGCTCGGCCACGACCTTCTGCTCTTCGGGCAAAGAATCGATCCAGGCCTGACGATGAGCCCGGCCGGGGCGCAGGCGCTTGGGCTTTGGGCGGTCTTCGCGGGCTTCTCGCGGCTCGCGGCGCGGGCGCCGGTCGCCACGTTCGCGGCGACCGCCTTCGGATTTCTCGCCACCCTCGGGGCGGCCGCCACCTTCGCGATCGCGATCGCGACCTCTGCCCCGACCCTTGCCCTTGCCCTTGTCGCCGCCCTTGCGTTCCTTCCAGGTGGTGGTGACACCGCCCTCGAAGCTGCGGCCGATGAGCTCGATGGTCTCGTCTGGCTTGCGGCCCGAGCGAGCCTTGGGGGGCAGGACGTTCTCGAGGAACACACCGTCGAGGGCGAAATCGGCATCGGCGCGACACACGTCGCCAACCTGGGCGCCGTCGTAGAGGGCGCTGGTTTCTACCGTTCCCTTGGGCAGCTTGGCCCCGGCAGCACGCCAGGTCCAGGTTCCGTCACCGCGGTCGCTGGTGAGCTCGATGTCGATTCGGCGGGTCATGACGAACTCCATTGGGAGTGGGGGAGGGGCAGTGCCCCTGCGTTACGGGCGCCAAGGGTACTCAACCTCCTGGGCCATGAGATCCCTCGACGCAAAAACGCGTATGGTTGCCCGGGCCGATGGCTTCGTAGGGGGAACCACAGTGAGTACAGATCCGCTCGGCGACATCAGGGTTCTCGAGATCGCCAACTGGGCCGCGGCGCCGTCCGCCGGCGCGATCATGGCCGACCTCGGGGCCGATGTGATCAAGGTCGAAGCGCCATCTGGCGACAGCATCCGAGGGATGATGCGCCAGGCGGCGGTGCCACCCGAGCAGAACCCCGACCATTCGTTCCAGTTCATGAACCGTGGCAAGCGCTCGGTGGCACTCGACCTGGGCTCACCCGAGGGTGCGGCAGCCGTTCGCCACATCGCCACCACCTGCGATGTCGTCATCACCAACCTCGTTCCCGAACGCCGCAAGCGCTTCGGCCTCGACGTCGACGACTTCCTGGCCGTCAAGCCAGACCTGGTCATCGGGCTGTTCAGCGGCTACGGCGAGGAAGGCGACGAGTCATCGCGCCTGGGCTATGACACCACGGCGTTCTTCGCTCGCAGCGGCATCCAGGGTTCGATTCCCGGGCCCGAAGGGCCGGCCCGTTTCCGGCCGGGAATGGGCGACCACACGTCTGGCCTGTCGCTGTTCGGGGCCTTGATGGCCGGCCTTCGCGCACGCGACCGCACCGGCGAGGGCCAGGTGGTGGAGGCGACCCTTCTGCGCACCGCAATGTGGACAGTGGCCATCGACGTGGTGCCAGCCGTCGCAGACGCCAAGCCGGCCAATCCTCGGCTGCGCAGCGAAACGGTCAACCCCATGGTCGAGCCGTTCAAGTGCGCCGACGGCAAATGGATACAGCTCACCAACCCCAACCCCAACGTGTGGGATCGCTTCTGCGCCTCGATCCGCAGACCCGATCTGGCCGAGGCGCCCTACGACACCCCCAAGGGGCGTTTTGTGCGCAACGCCGAGCTGATGAACGAACTGGACCGCGAGTTCGCCACCAGGGCGCGGGCCGCCTGGGGCAAGCTGCTCGACGCGGGTCGCATCACCTGGGCGCCCATCAACGACACGGTCGAGGCCCTCAACGACCCGCAGGTCAGGGCCACGGGCGCTTTCGAGCCCATCGACCACCCCACCTACGGCACGTTCGACAC
>JAGQSP010000436.1:0-201 GCA_020439485.1 Acidimicrobiales bacterium
GGTTGCCTCCAGCGCCGGACGCACCTCGACCCGAACCCCTTCGATGCCATCGGCCGAAGCGCCCGCGATTGCCGCTTCCAACAACCCGCGCATCCCTGACGATGGGCTGTGGTGCACGATCAGCAGGGTGGCCATCGACGCCGGTCTACCACGCGCAGATCGCGAACACCGGTGTTCAGACGGCGCAGGACGCCGCCGAAA
>JAGQSP010000436.1:417-2265 GCA_020439485.1 Acidimicrobiales bacterium
TCGCTGATCAGTGCGTAGGGGAAGCTCTGCTCGTCGGCGAACTTCTTCTGGTCTTCGACGCTGTCGAAGGAGGCGCCGACGATCACGGCGTTGGCGGCCTCGAACTCTGGGGCTCTGTCACGGAACCCTCCACCCTCGATCGTTCAACCGGGTGTCGAGGCCTTGGGGTACCACCACATGGCGACCCACTTGCCTCGAAGGTCAGACGACGAGATCGTCTGACCGTTCTGATCTGGCGCACTCCAGTCTGGAGCCGCCGTTCCTTCGGCGAGCATCTGTGCTTCCCCTCCTGTCGAGTGCTCCCATTATGGTCGGTGTGACGAACGCAACTGGGGGAGCCATGGTCGCAATGTCTGAATGGGAACTGTTGGTAGACGGGGTCGACTTCGGTGAGGGGCCCCGCTGGCGCGACGGCAAGCTCTGGTACAGCGACTTCTTCCAGGCGACGATCTACACGGTCACCACAGACGGCCACCGCGAAGCTGTTCACCCTGCTCTGCCAGACCGGCCGTCGGGCCTTGGTTGGATGCCCGACGGCACGTTGCTGGTGGTGTTCATGACCAGCCGGCGTGTGATGCGAGAACAAGAAGGCGAGCTGGTGCTGCACTGCGACCTCAGCACCCTGGCCGCGGGCAACTGCAACGACATGGTCGTCGCCGCCGATGGCACCGCCTACGTGGGCAACTTCGGGTTCGATTTCGAAGCCGGCGAAGACCCCGCGGCCGCCGACTTGATAATGATTCGGCCCGACGGCACCGCCGAGGTTGCCGAGCCAGGCCTGCGGTTCCCGAACGGATCCGTCATCACCCCCGACGGTTCGACACTGATCGTCGGCGAGAGCTTCGGCCAGGGGTACGAAGCGTTCACGATCGCCGAGGACGGCAGCCTCACCGATCGGCGGCGATGGGCCGACACGCCGGGTATGGCCCCAGACGGCTGCACCCTCGACGCTGCCGGGGGCATCTGGTTCTCCGACGCTCGCGGTTCGCAGGTGGTTCGAGTGGTCGAGGGAGGCCAGGTCACCGACACCATCGCCACACCCGACCGGACCTTTGCTTGCGTTCTGGGCGGTGACGATGGGCGCACCCTTTTCGTTCTGACCGCGCCGGGCAGCCACCCGAAAGAGGTTGCAGGCAAGGCCGCGGGTGCCATCTACTGGACCCGCGTCGAGCACCCACATGCGGGGCTGCCCTAGCGGCCAACAGCACCCTGCACATGGAGCGAAAGGGCAGTGCGAAAGGGCGGCGCGAAAGGGCGGCGCCCAAGGCGCCGCCCCATTCTCCACCGGCCCGATCGGGTGCGCTCTCAGATGATGCGCATCGCTTGCACTACATGTCCCGAGCCCGAGACGAACAGGCCGTCGCTCTTGGCGATTCGCTCGAGATATCCGGTGTCTGCCTGAAGTGCGTTGCGGGCCGAGTCGACCTGCTCGTAGCCATCCTGAACGGAGATGAAGCTCAGCTCGCCGAGGGTGCCCGTGACGCTATTGGTCACCACGACGGGGCTGTTGATCACCGACTCGACATAGCTGGCCATGTCGACGGCCCAGCCGATGGCGTCTGCCAGGCGAGCGGTCTCTGCGACCCCTGACGTCATCTGCAGCACCGAGCCGACCGCCGACGCCTTGCGGTCGCCGTAGATGTGGTTGCGCAACGAGTCGACCGCTGGCGTGTTGCCCAGCGCCTCGCCCTCTTCCAGCACGTCCAGATAGCCCGGGTCGCTCATCAGGCCCGCATTTGCGGCGGCCAGGGCGGCCTGCGATTCGGCGACCGTCGACCATGCGACCGTACCCACAGGCACTCCCAGCGTTGCCAACCAGCAGCTCAGCTCGAGATCCGAGTGTTCGTT
>JAGQSP010000437.1 GCA_020439485.1 Acidimicrobiales bacterium
AAGCAGACGATGGGTGAACTGGTTGGCGGCGTAGAACTCGCTGCACTCGTCGGGCTCGTTCTTGAAGAGCAAGCTGATCGGTTCCCAGGTGATGGTCAGGTCCCGAGCTGGAGAAACGACGTCAACCGCCCAGCGCGCAGTCATCCAGCACCAGGGACATGCAGGATCGACCCAGAAGGAGACCTTCATCGCTCGACCTCCGATGTGGCTGCGACGGCTAGCTGCGCGAAGCGCCCAGAGCTGCGCTGTTGATGTATTGCCGGTTGGCCGTGCGAGACGTGCCGCCGAATCACGGGGACCTGGTCAGTTGTCATGCCATCGAGTTTGCGGTCCACGAAACAGGGGCCCACTCGCCGGCTGTGACAACTTGCTAGCCGGATGCGACATTCTCGGTCGGCCGAGTTCGCTGAACCAGCCGGGGAGCTATCACGCCCCCCGAACCTGCGTGCGCCACGACTCGGGCGTCGTACCCGTCCATCGGTGAAAGGCCCGAAACAGCGAGTTCGGGTCGTCGAAGCCGAGAAGGAAGCTGATTTCGGTCGGGTTCAAGTCGGTCGATTCGAGGTAATAGCGGGCCAATCGTTCCCGCGTGTGGTTGAGCACCTCGAGCCAGCTGGTGCCCTCCGCCGCCAGGCGACGCTGCAGTGTCCGACCTCCGATGCCAATCTCTCGCGCGACATCGGCCATTCCGCTTCGTCCGCTGGGAAGAAGCTCGAAGAGCGCCTGTTCGACCTCTTCGGTCGACGAACGACGCTGCCCCGCCTCGACCATTCGCCTCCGCAGGCCGGGCTCGAATGCCTCCCACATCTCCTCGTTGTGGGTGAGGAACGGTCGCCGTGCGTCGAACGCATCGAAGACCACCTCGTACACATCTCCACTCGAAAGGCGACACCCGAAGAAGTCGCTGGAGTCGCCCAGGGCGTCCGCCGACCCGGCGACCGTGACCCTCTTCGGCACGATCCGATGGCGGGTGGCGCGACGAGCCAATGCGACGAGGAACGCCAACTGGGAAAGACCCAGCCCCCGCGCCACATCGGGCCGGTGTTTGCATCGGTACCAGGCACGCGTCTCGTTGTCCGCTACCTCGACGTCGAGACTGAATGGCCCGACGAGGCGCATGTGCTCTCCGAGACGGCTCAAGGCCGAGTTCAGGTCGGCGGAGCAGATCGCCGCAAAATAGGCCGGATCGAAGAGTTCGGCCGACAAGATCGTGCCTCCCCTCACAGCGACCAGAGGATCGCCGGCCTCGGCCTCGACAGCGTCGAACAGCGCGTAGAACTCGTCGACCGAGATCCAGGAACCATCGCCGGCGAACAGGTTCGACGGCTGGCCGGCACGACGTAAGACCGCCAGTTCGTCCAACCCCAGGTCTCTGAGAACGACACGCCAGGGCTGGCCCACCCAGACCGACTTCAGCTGCTCGCTCCGCAACCGGATACCTCTCGCTCTGGGTTGACGACGCCAGCTTCATATGCCCGAACGAACTCGGCCGAGACGAAGTCGAGCTTCAGAGTCCCGGTCGAACGATCGATGACGACTTCGATGTCAGTGCCAACTGTGAGAAGAAGGTAGCGACCTGTTGCGACGGCGCTCAGGAGCAGGGCCGCAACGAGAACCGCAATCACAGGGGTCGGCGCCTCCACGCTGCCGATTGCCAACGCATTGGCCAGCGCAAGAATGGCCAATGCGCAACAGCTGAGGCGTTTGCGCTGCCGGACGCTCAGGTGGCGATCGACCGAAGATTCGGTCATTGGAAGCCGGACCGAGATCTGCGGGCTAGCCCAGAGAAGTGCCACGAGGGTCACCAATCCCAGTGGTCCGCCGAACAGCAGGAGAAACCACCAGCGCCGCAGTGGCCACGTGTAGACATCGACCTCCAAGAAGCTGTCCGATACCGCACCGGTCGCGACACACACTCTTGGCAACTCGCCCGCCACCGCATCCGCTATTGCGATGCCCCCGACACCAGCCATACCGCCACCCTCCGTTAGCGCTGCGCACTGGGACCTCCAGCTAGCCTTCGACGCATGACCCCGATCCCAGTCATCAACCGGGCCACTCGCCGACTTTAGTGGCGACCCCGCCGATGTGAGCTTCTTGCTGGGAGCGTCATCCACCCTGAGGTGATCGACCGGGTCGCCCGAGTGTCAGGAACGCGAAGCCCAGAATCCCTCGGCGACGCAGGTAGCTGAGACGGCGGGCGTCGGCATCCTCTGCCGCCCGGTCGGCGGCGGCCTGCGTTGTGGGCGCCATGACTTGCTGCTCCCAATCCATCAGATATCCGAACTCGAAGTGGTCCCAGTCATCGAGCGACGCGACCTTGAGTCCCAGCGGGCGCCAGCCAACCGAGGTCGCAGCATCCACCAGACCGATGAGGTTCGGCAATTCGCCCATGGCCTCGACAAGATCCAAGGGTGGCGGCTGCTCCCAGAACAGCGTTCCGAGCAGGAGCCGACCACCGGGAAGTACGAGTTTGTGCAGCTCTACGAGCGCTCGATCCAAGTCGCCGAAGACATGCTCGGCTCCGATGTTGAGAACCAGGTCGACCGGGTCCAGTCCGTCGAGGGAGGAGCTGAAGGACACTCTGGACGAGAGGTCGCGGTCGTCAGCGTTGCGTTTGGCCCGGTCGATGAGAACGTCGTCACGATCGACACCGTGGCCCGTGGCGTTAGGGCAGGTGGCCAGCAGCCTGAGAAGCAGCTCGGCCCACCCGCACCCGACATCGAGAACGCGTCTGGGGTCGGTAGCTGCCAACTCGCCGACCAGACGATCGGCGGAGTCCTCGGTCATCGGGCTGTTGAAGTTGAGCGACTCGTAGTAGCCAACCCGCGTCGTTTCGGTCATCAGACAGCGAAGCTAGTGGACGGCTCCTCGGAGCCGTGCGGTCAAGAGCGTGACGGGGGTTCGTGGTTCCTGCCCGGTCTACAGTTCAGGTCGTGAGTGTCCAATGGGAGCAAGTGATAGTCGCCTCTCGTGACCCGGTTTCGCTTGGTCGCTGGTGGCGCGAGGTTCTTGGGTGGGTGATCGTCGACGACGGTCCGGTCGTGTCCGAGATCCAGCCAGAGCCCGGTCGGTTACCCGGGATTCTGTTCGTTCCGAACGACCAACCCAAGGTGGGCCAGAACCGTCTTCACATCGACCTCCGTCCAGACGATCAGGAGGCCGAAGTCGAGCGGCTGATCGGGCTCGGTGCTTCGCGGCTCGATGTCGGCCAGGGAGATGTCCCGTGGGTGGTGCTGGCCGATCCTGAGGGAAACGAGTTCTGCGTGCTGGCTTCCAGACCAACAACCCCATAGTCGGTCCACCGTCGCCGGGAGGCGACGACTTCGACACAGCGATCGAGGCGACGAACG
>JAGQSP010000438.1:0-3313 GCA_020439485.1 Acidimicrobiales bacterium
TCGATCTCGCTTCAGAAGCGCAAACCCGAGTGTACCGGGCACATGTGACAGCATCTCCTCGCGATTGCGTCAAGGCCGTCAACATGGTGTTTCCATCGGCCGAACCGCACCCGAGATGAGGGGCCCGAGCGTGGCGGGTGTGGCCGTGGGCAGATACGTTGGGCCACGATGTCGATCGATCTTCTCGCCTGGCGTCACTCGCCCGACCAAGACCGGCTGTCAATCGAACAGACGCTCAGCAGGGCGTGTGACGCGAAAGACCCGCAGCTCAGCCTGCTCGCCGTGCAGGCCGTCACGCCGGTGACCTGTCGCCTACGCGCCTCGACGACCGTGCTGGGCGCGCTCGAGCGCTCGGACGCAGACGCTTCGTCGGCCCTCTTGAGCGCGGATCTGCTGAATGCCGCCGCGGCCGTCGAGCTCGTGCACATCGGCGCGGTGACACACGACGACGTGATCGACTCGGTGACCACACGCAGTGAGTCGCCTACCGTCAACGCGACCGCCGGCAACCTGCAGGCGATACTGGCCGGCGACTTCTTGATGGCCAGAGCATCCGAGTACGCCGCGGCCCACGGCACCCAGATCGCCCAGATGCTGGCCGAAACCATCGGCTGGATATGCGAGGGCAGGGCCCGCCAACTTCAGCAATCGGGTAGCGCTCGGCCCACCCCCGAAGAACGCATCGACACCATCAGCACGCGCCACGCCAGCCTGTTCTCGACCGGCGCCACCATCGGCGCCCTTGTCGCCGGAGCCAGCAGCGACAGCGCGGATGCGATCGGCCAAGCCGGCATGGCGCTGGGACGATCGATCGCCATCTTCTACGACGTGACGCGAATCGTGTCCGGCGATCCGTGGACTGGAACAGGTCCGCTGGCAGATCTCGACCGCCACGTGTGGACGCTGCCAATGACCATCGCCGGCCCAGGTCTGATGGACCGCGCCCAAAGCGGCGCAAACCCCCAAGAGCTCAGGGACGAACTGATGGCCGAACCTCGGGCGAGCGCCATCTCGATGGGTCGCTCGGAACTCGATGCGGCCCGGACCGGACTCGAACCCGGTTCGCCGCTGCACTCGGCCTGCGGCATAGTCGCCCAGGCATTCGACCAGCTGGCTCGGGCCTGAGCGGCCCAAGCAGCTTCAGACCCCTACGGGCCCGATCTCGAGGTCGTCGCCCAGAGTCGACAAGGCCCACACGCGATAATCCTCGGGCAGGCGTCGCAGACCCTGAACGGTCGGGTGGTCGTCGAAGGTGTCGAGTGCCGAAACCGCCGACTTCTCGAAGTCGAGCGCCACGGCCAGTGCATGTTCGATGCCGCCAGAAGCAGCAACCAGTCGGCTGGCATGTGCCGAGGTCTCGTAGTCGACCGGGCCGTCTAGCAGGGCCGACAACTCGTCGCCGCGGTCGCCGGCCAGGGCGTGCAATACGGGCAAGGTATAGACACCGGCACGCAAGTCGCTGCCCACCGGCTTGCCCAGCCGCTCGGGGTCGGCCACCAGGTCGAGTACGTCGTCGACGATCTGGAACGACATGCCGAAGGCTCGGGCATAGATGCCCAGAGCGTCGACGAGTTCGGGTGGGGCGTCGGCCGCAAGACCGCCCATGCGGGCCGACACGTCGAACAGCGCTGCTGTCTTGGCCTCGATCGACGCGAAGTGTTGTTCGATGGTGCGATGACGGTCTTCGAGCTGGACGGTCTCTTGGTGCTGGCCCACGCACAGCTCGATGACGGTGCGGGCGAGAACGCGGGCAGCCTCGGCCGACACCCGTGCGGCCTCGACTCCGGCGCGGGCCAAGATGTAGTCGCCGGCCAGGATTGCCGGCTCTTCTCCGTCGGTGGCGTTGATGGTGGGCACGCCTCGCCGGGTGGCGGCCTTGTCGAAGATGTCGTCGTGTACGAGCGATCCGACCTGCACGAGTTCGACGGCAGCGGCACCCGAGATGACCCGGTCGTCGAAGACGTCGAAGACGTGGGCTGCTGCGATCACCATCACCGGCCGCAGGCGTTTGCCGCCGGACAGGGCCATACGTGTCGACGGCGGCCCCAGACCCACACCGTCCAGCAGCAACGCCTCCGACAAGCGCTCTTCGACCCTGTCGATGCGCGCGACCAGCTCGTCGACTGCAAGCAGACGGGCCAGGTAGTCGAATTCCACGCAGGCAACCTATCGGATGATCGGCTCACCCACAGGCGCCGCGCACATCAAGAGGAAGCCTCGGGCCTGAGGGTCGGGAACAGTACGACGTCGCGGATGGTCTCGACGCCCGCAAGCAACATCACGAGCCGGTCGATGCCGATGCCCAGGCCGCCCGTGGGTGGCAGGCCATAGTCGAGGGCCCGCAGATAATCCTCGTCGAGCACCATGGCCTCGTCGTCGCCGAGATCTCGCAGGCCGGCTTGGTCTTCGAACCGCTTGCGCTGCTCGACCGGATCGTTCAGCTCGCTGAACGCGTTGCACAACTCGCGGCCCGCAACGATGGCCTCGAACCTCTCGGTGTACCCCGGACGGTCTCGGTGGTCGCGAGACAGCGGAGAAACCTCGGACGGATAGTCGGTGACGAATGTCGGCGACCAGATCTGTGCCTCGACGGAGGCTTCGTAGATCTCGAGCAACAGCTTCCCTGGGCCATAGGCCGCCTTCACGTCGACACCTAGGTCTTGGGCCACGCGGCGTAGCTCGTCGATGGGTGTCGTCAGATCGAGTTGATGGCCGGTGAACTCGGCGATCAACTCATCGAGGGTGGCGCGGCGCCAAGGTGCGGCGAGATCGAGCTGGCGTCCGCCGAAGTCGACCACGGTCGTGCCGAGCAGGCTCAGCGCCAGATGTTCGACCATCTGCTCGACCAACTCCATGATGTCGGCGAAGTCGGCGTACGCCTGGTAGAGCTCNNGAGCATCGTGAACTCGGGGTTGTGTCGAGTCGAGACGCCCTCGTTGCGGAACACCCGGCCGATCTCGAACACCCTCTCGAAGCCGGCCACGGTCAGCCGCTTGAGGTACAGCTCTGGGGCGATGCGCAGATAGAGCTTCATGTCCAGCGAGTTGTGGTGCGTCTCGAAGGGCTTGGCCAGCGCCCCACCCGGCAGCGGCTGCAACATCGGCGTCTCGACCTCGATGAAGTCTCGGTCTTCGAGGAACCGCCTGATCAGCGACACCATACGGCTGCGCATGAGAAACGTCCGCCGAGCTTCGGGAGTGACCCACAGATCGACGTAGCGCTGGCGGTACCTGGTGTCGACATCGCTGATGCCATGCCACTTGTCCGGGAACGGACGCTTCGTGGCTGCCAGCAGGACCCATTCGTCTACTCG
>JAGQSP010000438.1:3439-4482 GCA_020439485.1 Acidimicrobiales bacterium
GAGTCCTGGAGCGTCCCGAACGCCAGCTTGCCCTGCACCCTGCGAAGCATCAGGCGACCGGCGATCGACACGACCTGATCGGTCTCGGTGCCGGCCTCGAGACCCTGGTTGGCGTCGACTATCTGAGAGACGGAATGATCGCGTTCGTAGCGGTAGGGAATGGCAGTCATCAGCGCTGGGGATCCGGCACACGAGCCGGCACGGTCGGTGGATGGTTAAGAGAGGTTGGGCTCAAGACGCAGGCGAGTGCGATGCGAGCTTCTCGGCCTCGGCGACCAGGCCGCGGGCAAGAGGCCCGAGCTGACGACCGAAGATACGTTCGGTCACAACCACTGCCTTGGGCACCTCAGGGACCATACCCGCCCAGACGAGATAACCGGCGATGAGCCCGCTGACGTGGTCGCCGACCTCGTCTCGGTGCACGACGACCCTGCGGTGCTGTTCGAGCATCTGACGGATCTCGGTATAGAGCCGCTCTAGCGCACGCCCGACCTCGTCGGTGGGTGGGAATGGCCGGTGCAGATAGGGCAACCGCAGCTCGTCGTAGTTGTGCAGGTTGTGCGGTGCAGCGGTCAATGAGATGACCACATCGAACTCCTGCTGGCGCAACCAGATGATCTCTTCTTGGCGGCGCACACGGCGATGGCTCTCGCCATAGCCGCCCGGGCGTTCGCAGACTGCTAGCTGGTCCTTGATGACCCAGGCGAAGTTGCGCGGCCGGATTCCCTCGGCCCACTTGCCCTTCATCGAACAGTCTCACCCCACAGCTTCGCGGCCAGACGGGACACTAGCCGACAGGCCCCCACGAATGCCCAACGAACACGGGAAAATCAGACGTCGGAGTTGTACCAACGAATCTCGTCGTAGTCGCGATGCCACCCACCGACGTCGAGACCGTAACCGACGACCCACCCGTCGGGAATCTCGAAACCCAGGTAACGAATGAGGTCGGCGGGATGACCGCTGCGCGCCAGCAGGCTGCAGGCGCTGAGGCTGGCCGGGTTGCGGGCCTCGAGCAGTTCGAGGAGATAGCGCAGTGTCAG
>JAGQSP010000439.1 GCA_020439485.1 Acidimicrobiales bacterium
GCCGACTTCTTTGCGGCTGCCTTCTTCGAGCCCGCCTTCTTCGCCGTGGCCTTCTTCTTGGTCGACTTCTTCTTGGAAGGTCCGGCCTCGCGCCTGATCTGCAGGAGTTCTGCAGCGCGTTCGGTGGTGATCGTCTCGACGTCGTCACCCTTGCGCAGCGAGGCGTTGGTCTCGCCATCGGTGACATACGGGCCAAATCGACCGTCCTTCACGACGATCTTGACGCCACTGACCGGGTCTTCGCCAAGCTCCTTGAGCGGAGGTTTGGGGGCTGCGGCCCCTCTTCGGCGCTTGGGCTGGGCATAGATCGCCAGCGCGCCGTCGAGATCGATGTTGAAGATCTGGTCTTCTGACTCGAGGCTGCGGCTGTCGGAGCCCTTCTTCAGATAGGGCCCGTAGCGGCCGTTTTGAGCCGTGATCTCTTCGCCGTCGGTGGGGTCGGTGCCCACCACGCGCGGAAGGCTCAACAGCTTCAGAGCATCGTCGAGCGTCACCGTGTCGAGGCTCATCGAAGCGAACAGCGACGCTGTCTTGGGTTTGGGCTTGCCATCCTCTGGCTCGCCCAACGTGACATAGGGCCCGAAACGTCCTGGCTTGGCGATGACGTCGATGCCGGTCTGGGGGTCGGTGCCCAGCACCCTGGTGTCGGATGGAGCCGACAAGAGCTCCATCGCCTTGTCGATGGTCAGCTCGTCTGGTGCCAGATCGTCCGGGATGCTGCATGTGTCGTCGCCGCGCTGCACGTAGGGCCCATAGCGGCCCACCCTGGCGACGACCAAAGCGCCGTCTTCGTCGACGCCGATCGGAATCGAGTTGATCTCCCTGGCGTCGATCTCGGCCAGGCGGGCCGCAACCATCGACTTGAGACCGTCGCCGGTTTCGCGCTGGGGGCCCGACGTGCCGAAGTAGAACTCAGAGAGCCACGGAATGGCTTCCTTGTCGCCACCTGCGATGTCGTCGAGGTCGTCTTCCATGCGGGCGGTGAACGCGTAGTCGACCAGATCGTTGAAGTGGCTCTCGAGCAGGGCCGAGGTCGCAAAGGCGGTGAAGCTAGGAACGAGGGCGTTGCCCTTCTTCCACACGTACTCGCGTGCCTGGATCGTCTCGATGATCGATGCGTAGGTCGAAGGACGGCCGACCCCCAGGTCTTCGAGTCGCTTGACCAGCGAGGCCTCGGTGAAGCGAGCCGGTGGCGTGGTCTCGTGGCCCTTGGGTTCGAGTTCGCGGGCCGTGACGGTGTCGTCTTCCTGCAGAGGGGGAAGCTGTTGCTCGGCCGCGTCGTCGTTGCCGGGCTCGGCCTCCTCTACGTAGGCCAGTCGGAACCCCGGGCTGGTGATGACGGTGCCGCTGGTCGAGAACTCGACACTGCGCCCATCGGGGGCTACACCGCCCAGCTTTATGGTGACCGTCTCGCCGGTGGCGTCGATCATCTGGCTGGCAACGGTGCGCCGCCAGATGAGGTCATAGACCCGAGCAGCGTCGCCCGCTACCTCGGTGCTGATCTCGTCTGGGTGACGCCAGCGTTCGCCCGCGGGGCGGATGGCCTCGTGGGCTTCCTGGGCGTTCTTGACCTTGCGGGTGTAGATGCGAGGTTCGGGCGGCAGGTTCTGTTGGCCGTAGCGCTCCGAGATCAAAGAGCGAGCTGCGCCGACGGCCTCCCCAGACAGCGTCGTGCTGTCGGTTCGCATGTAGGTGATGTAGCCGTTCTCGTAGAGCCTCTGAGCAGCCTGCATGGTGCGCGATGACGAGAAGCCGAGCTTGCGGCCTGCCTCTTGCTGAAGGGTCGACGTGATGAACGGAGCGGCCGGCCTGCGCCTGTATGGCTTGGACTCGCGGGACGTGACGGCCAGCTGTGAACCGGCAAGGCCCTGGGCCAGGGTGTTGGCGTCAGCCTCGGTCAGGACATGGGCTTCGGTCTTGAGGGCACCTGCATCGTCGAAGTCCTTGCCGGTGGCGATCCGAGAGCCATCGAGCGCGGCCAGCGACGCCCCGAAAGAGATCGAACCGTCGGCAAAGGTCGCGGACAGGCTCCAGTACCCGGCGGACACGAATGCCATGCGCTCTCGTTCGCGTTCGACGATGAGTCGCACGGCGACACTTTGCACCCGGCCTGCGCTGAGGCGGGGCATGACCTTCTTCCACAAGACCGGCGAGACCTCGTAGCCATAGAGCCGATCGAGGATTCGGCGGGCCTCCTGGGCGTCGACCAGCCGCCGATCGATCTCTCGCGGTTCGTCGATGGCCTGCTGTATGGCACGTTCGGTGATCTCGTGGAAGACCATCCGTTTCACGGGCACCCTGGGATTGAGCACCTCGAGGAGGTGCCACGCGATGGCCTCCCCTTCACGGTCTTCGTCGGTTGCGAGATACAGCTCGGTGGCGTCCTTCAGCAGTGCCTTGAGATGGCGGACCTGCTCTTTGGCACGGCCGGTAACGACATACAGGGGCTTGAAGTCGTTGTCGGTGTCGACCCCCAGACGGGCCCACTTCTCGCCCTTGTAGCTGGCGGGAACATCGGCCGCGTTGCGGGGAAGATCGCGTATGTGCCCCACCGACGATTCGACCACGTAGTCGTCGCCGAGGAATCGAGCGATCGTCTTCGCCTTGGTGGGCGACTCGACAATTACGAGGGGTTTGTTCACGTTCTTCTCGGGTTGGCTGGCTTGCGGATCTGCGGCTGGAGCACTGACGGCTCCGGAGACTTCCTCGTCCGGAACGTACAGGACTTGAGCCGCTCAACCCACCTAGCCCTATCAGATACCGAAGCTGCGACAAGCGCGAGGGTCTTCACTCGGGGCGGTGCCGTCGGCCGAATTCGCCCAACACGACCACCACCACACAGGCGATGACGGCCCCCACCACAGCCGTGGGGAGGTCTCCCGAAACCGGGGCCGCCAGCTCGGCGTTCTCGAGGGCGTGGGTGCCCTCGCCCTCCCCGACGGGCCATGGCCACAAGACGCGCAACGAGCCGGCCATGAGGCCGATCAGAGCGGCCATCACGGTGTTTCGGTGATGCTCGAGCATCCAGTTGAGAACAGTCGAGAACAAGGCCAGACCCAGCACCGCGCCGGCGCCGAACACGACAACCACGGCCAGGTCACGTTCGTCGATGGCTGCGGTGACCGGGTCGTACATACCCAGCATCAACAAGATGAACGCCCCCGAGATGCCCGGAAGGATCATTGCGCAGATCGCTATCGAGCCTGCGGCGAACACCACATACAGCGCTGGGTCATCGACCGATCCCGATCGCAGCCCCAAGGCGAAGAAGGCTCCGACGGCGACGACGGCCGCCGTTGCCAACCGCAACACGTCCCATCGCTCGACCTCGCGAGCGGCCACGAACACCGAAGCCGCAACAAAGCCGAAGAAGACCGCCGAGACCTCGACCGGGTTGGTCTCGGCCTGGTTTCGCAAAAACGAAACCAGCACGACGACCGCCAGCCCGATGCCGACGAACAGGGGCAACAGGAACATCCACTCGATCGCTTTGAGTCGGGCCGTGGCACCCTTGACGTCGCCCTTGAGGGCGTGGCCCAGAACGCCCGCGCCCTCGCGAACGTTGTGAATCAGGCGATCGTAGAAACCGAGCAGCAGCGCAACCGTGCCCCCGCTGACACCAGGCACGATATCGGCGGCGCCCATGGCAAAGCCACGGGCCACCTGGGCGGGAATGCGCTTGATCACGAGCAGCGACGGTACAGCCTCTGAACCGTGCTCACGATTCCTTCATGTTGAACGGCGAATATGTCGTCAAATGCCCCAAGCGCGGGTGTCACACGACCACGAGGATGCCGAGATGAACCTTGGACCCACAGAAATGATGATCATCCTGGTGATCATGCTGCTGCTGTTCGGCGGATCGCAGCTCCCGAAGCTGGCTCGATCGATCGGGCAGGCACAAAAAGAGTTCAAAGACGCCATGGACTGAATGCGGTGACCCACTGCGCGCAGCAGCCCTGCGGAGGGGGACCGCAGGGCTGCGCGCTCTAGGGGGGAGATCTAGTGATCCGTCACAGTCCACCACGTCGCTGCTGCGGCGCCTGGCTGGGCGTAAACATCACGGTAGAGCGCCCTTGTCACGGGCGTTCGACCGGGGCGTGAACCCTGTGTTTCGGAGGCCGAACGCGAGACGGCCCCGCCGCTACCGAAAGGTCGCGGCGGGGCCCGTCTCGTTGCGAGATGTCAGAACCTCAGATGAACGCAGGCACGAACACCAGGCTGACGATGGTCATGACCTTGATGAGGATGTTCATGGCCGGACCGGAGGTGTCCTTGAACGGGTCGCCGACCGTGTCGCCGACGACGG
>JAGQSP010000440.1:0-9424 GCA_020439485.1 Acidimicrobiales bacterium
GATATCTTTATCAAGACATGTGTCAAGGACTTCGTTCGATGTCCTCCCGAACGTGGGGCGCGGCGGTTATCGCGATCACCGACGCGACCAGAGCCAACACCGCCACACCACCGAAGGCCAACCGATAGCTGACCGAGTCGCCAATGATGTACAGCGGCACCGACAACAGGGCTCCCAGCGCATAGAAGATGGTCGACGATGCGTACACCTGGCCCGACATGCCGGGTGGGGCGATCAGGCCAACTGCGCTGAAGTACGGCGCCTGCCAAACCCCGTTTCCGCTGGCCATGATCGTCGTGGCCACTAGTGCCACAGCACTGTTGGGGGCCGAACCCACGACCACGGCCCCGATTGCGATCACCGAGAACCCACCGGCGCACAGCACGGCCAGCCGGCCTACCTTGGCCACGTCGAGATCGTCGGCAAGGCGCGCACCCACCACGATTCCGCCTATCCAACCAACCCCGACCAGAAACTGCGTGGCCCCGCGCTCGGTCGCACCAAAGCCGAACTCTTGCTCGAAATAGACCGACACCAGCTGGAAGATCCCCACCGCCGCTGCCGCCAGGAAGAACGCAGCGGCCCAAAACCGCGGCAGGCTCTTCAGCCTCCTCAGCTCGCCAAAGGCAGCTCGCACCGAGATGTCGCGCCTGTCGATGTCGCCTTGCAATCCCCGTCGGGGCGGATCGTCCACGAACGACAGCACAACAGAAAACACCGCTGTCGGAGCGGCCAGCGCAACGAACGCCCATCGCCAACCCGCCCAATCGGCCAGCACGCCGGCGACCACTCCCGAGGCCTGAGCCAGCGGGTTGGCCAACCGATGCACGAAGAACACCCTGGGATGCACGGCCTGCGGATAGACGTCGCTGAGCAGGCTCGGGTGGATCACTTCGTTCGCGTTGCGTCCGATGCCGGCCAGCAGGCGAACCACTAGCAGCAGTCCGATCGTGGGAACAGCACCCGTGAGTGCCGAGGCAACTCCCCACATCGCGGCGGCACCCAGGCTCAGCTTGACCCTCGACACCCTGTCCGAAAGTCGTCCGGTGGGAATCGCGGTGATCAGGATCATCACCGCCGACAGGGTGGCCACGCTGTTGATCACCGCATCGGTGCTGCCGAAGGCATCCCTGATCTCAGGGGTCAGCGTTGCGTAGGCGATGCGGTCGAATTCGTCGACCAGGTTCAGCCCGGCCAACGCAACCACCGGCAGTACCGGCTGGCCGCCGAGCCACTCCCTCAGCTTGGCTGTCGGCGACACGCCGCGACCATAGTCCGCCAGAGCGACGGCGCAGGCCCCGGTGATCACCCGACGGCCTCCCGAGTCCTACGATGGAGACCATGACTGAGATGTTGCAAAAGGTCGCCTCGGCACAAGGGTTCATCGCCGCCCTCGACCAGAGCGGTGGAAGCACCCCCAAGGCCCTGCGCCTCTACGGAATCGACGAAGACCAATACTCGGGCGAGGACGAGATGTTCGATCTCATCCACGCCATGCGCAGCCGGATCATCACCTCACCGTCGTTCGGGGGTGACCGCATCCTCGGCGCCATCTTGTTCGAGATGACCATGGACCGTGACATCGAGGGCCAGGGCACCGCGCAGTACCTGTGGAACGAAAAGAACGTCGTTCCGTTCCTGAAGACCGACAAGGGTCTGGCAGATGAGGTCGACGGCGCTCAGGTCATGAAGCCGTTCCCGGGTCTCGATGGCCTGCTCGAGCGTGCGGTGGCCAAGGGTGTGTTCGGCACCAAGATGCGTTCTGTCATCAACGAGGCCAACGCTGCCGGCGTCGAAGCCGTGGTAGCCCAGCAGTTCGAGGTCGGTGCCCAGATCCTCGGGCACGGCTTGGTGCCCATCATCGAGCCCGAGGTCAACATCAACAGCGCCACCAAGGCCGAGGCCGAGGCGCTCTTGCGCGACCAGATCACCGCACACCTCGACGCGGTGCCCGACGGCCAGCAGATCATGCTGAAGCTCACCCTTCCCAGCGAGGCCGACTTCTACGCCCCGCTCATCGCCCACCCCAAGGTGCTTCGGGTTGTGGCTCTGTCGGGTGGCTACAGCCGTGAGGAATCCAACGAGAAGCTGGCAGCCAACCACGGGATGATCGCCAGCTTCAGCCGCGCCCTCACCGAGGGTTTGACCGCTCAGATGTCGGACGCTGAGTTTGACGCTGCTCTCGACGCAGCTATCGGCAGCATCTTCGCCGCTTCCAACACCTGAGCCCAGGCTCAGGCGAGCGAGCGGCGACGCATCTGCTCGAGCCAAACAAGCAAGGCGCCTATGAACAGCGCCAGCGTGGCCCACACCGCCAGGTGTTCGTCGTTGGCTCCCGTCGCCGGCAGGGTGGTGCCCGAACCCGAGCCGTCGGCGGCGAGGGTCACCCGCGCCACGTCGTGGTCGTCTTCGTCGCCGTTCTCGTTGGCGATTGCGTCGTCGACTTCCGACTCGGAGTTTGTGCGGTCTGGGACACTGTCGACATCGGACAGCACTGCTCCGCCGTGGGCTCGGATCAACGTGCCCGCGGAGTCGACCGGGTTCGCTGCTGCGATCTCGGCCAGGTTGTCGGCCGTTCCGGTGAGGGCAGCGGTGACTCGGAACGTGATCGTGGTCGATGCCGACTGGCCGGGTTCGATGGTGACGCCGCTCAGTGCACCCGACGCCGAACCGTCGGGTTGCATGGCCCAGTCGGGGTCGGCCAGTTCCAGGCCGGCGGGCACGTAGTCGACCAGTTCGATGTCGGACGCCGCGACGTTGCCCTGGTTGAACACCGTGATGCGGAACGTCACCGGGTCGCCAACCGACACCACGGCCTCGTTGGAACCGTTCACCAGTTGCTTTCGCAGGGCGAGGTCGAACCGGGGCTCGAACAGGCCGAAATCGACCGTGAGGTTCTCGTTTGCGTCGGCGGTAGTCGGGTCGTTGTCGGGGTCTTCGCCGGTCGGCTCGGATCCGGTGGCAATCGTGACGGCTGCGGCACAAACGTCGCCCGAACCGTTCTCGGTCCCATCATCGCGGCCGTCGAGATCGTCGTCGACGCCCGAGGTGGGCGTTGACGAAATCAGGCCGACCAGATCGCCGCCCTCGCTCCACTCCTCGGTGGGAATACACACCGTGTAGCCGTCGGCTGCAAGCCCCGAGAACAGGTAAAGCCCGTTCGCATCGGTGGTAGTCGAAGCCAGCATCGAACCACCGGACCACAGCTCGACCGTGACCCCTCCGATCGCAGCCTCGCCGGCGTCGCGGATGCCGTTGTTGTCGGAGTCGAGCCACACCTGGTTACCGATGCTGTGCGTGGCAGCGGGCGGGGTCTCGAAGCAAAGACCACCGAAGTAGGCCGACAGGCCGTCGTGGGGCTGGGTCACCGCCGGGTCGACCACCGCGGGGTCTGACGACGCCGACCCATAGAGCTGCCAGAAGATGGTGTCGGCCGCCGTGCCACCCCAGTCGATGATGGTCCAGTCGCGGTCCTCGAAAGCGCCCGTCGACACATACGAAGCTCGGCTTGCGTTGTACAGCGTCGAGTTGGCCACGCCATAAGAGGCGTTGTCCAGCTCGATTATCGGAGTCGAGCCGAGGCCGTCGACCCCGTCGGCCGGGTCGGTGTCTGTGGTCGACAGGTTTGGATCGGCGTGGGGCGGCGCCTGCCTGACCCCGGCCGGGCCGCCGACCAGCACCGAAACCTCAGACACACCCATCGGGCGGGTGGCCCAGTCGCGCTGACCACCGATCAGCAACTGGGTGATGTCGAGCACAACACGATCGGTCGTTCCGGTTTCGAAGAACTCGAAGGTGACGTCGCCGATCTGGTCGTTCTTGGGCCAATAGCGCATCACACCCGAGGAGGACCCGTCGCCGAGCTGGGCTATGTACGAGCCGAGCCCCGTGAAGTCGGGCGTAGCTTGCGCGTCGAGGATGGGCCCGGTGTGGTCTTTGGCCCACGTGATTCGCATATCGACGCCCAAGCCGCCGATGTCCACCAGGGTGCGTTGTTCCCCATCGGCCACAGCCTCGTCGACACCGACATCGCCCAGGTCGCCAGAGCCGGCGGGCGCGCTCGAAGACGCGTACGAGCTCCAGTCGACACAGGTGGTGCCAGGCACCGCGGCTTCGACTCCGGGGGCGTCCGCCACCGTTGCGAGCCCGAGACCCAACAGCATCGATGCCGCAAGCGCTCGAATGATTGATGTCGTCCGCACGACCACTCCTTGTGACCGCGGCAAATGACAACTTCGTCATTTACCAGCGCGGCCCAGGGAACCACGGTGTTTCCCCGAAGGCAAGGACCGTCGAAAGATCTGAAATACAACGTGACATCACAACTCGGCGAACAACACACAGAGTGACCGGGGCCGCGGGTTCAGCAGCGGCAATGACCCCTCTGTGCTGTATTCGCCGAGCGAGCGGGCGGACCGAACTGTGTTCAGCCCACCTCGCGGCCCGCGACCCACACCTGGCTTATCGCGGAAGGCGTTCCAGCCAGGCCCCTGACGATCTTCTCGAAGGTCCGCGGCCAATCACCTGCGTCCAGTTCCGCAGTGAACGAGGGCAGTTGTGTCAGGTCGACAGCCAGGGCGTCGAACGCTCTTCCGACCTCGATCAGACCCACCGGAATGCCCAACAGTTCGGCCCCACCCGCCGTCGCACACCAGAACGCCGCTGTGGTGTCCACCCGAGAACCCGGCACGCCCCTGTCGTGGGCCAGACCAACGTCTACACCGTCTTCCAGCATCCGCGAAACGGTGACCGCGTGCTCACAGTTGGCAAACACCGACGCCTGTGGGCCGCCCGCTATGTCGGTGCCGAGGCCGACTCGCACACCGGCGTCGAGGGCGCGCCGCAAGGCGAATGCCGCGTTCGAGAAGTACGAGTTCGACAGGGGACAATGAGCAACACCTGCACCAGACGAGGCCAGAATCGAACGGTCCGCGTCGTTCAGATGTGTTGCGTGAGCCAACACCGTGTGGTCTTGCAGCAGGCCCAACCGTTCTAGGGCCTGGGTGTCGGTGCAGCCGTGGCGCTCCAGCACATAGCCGTGCTGCCAATTGCTCTCCGAACAGTGGGTCTGCACCAGCACGCCAGCCGACCGTGCCAGCTCGGCGAGCCCTTCGAGGGCGGCGTCGGTGCACGCAGGGATGAACCTGGGCGTCACAATCGGCTTCACCAGGGCTGTCGGTGCGACCCCGGCCAGGGCTCGAATCTGCTCTATCGACGTGGCGCTGGCCTGCACCGACTGGATCGGGTCGGCGTCGCGGTAATAGTCGGGGGTTCCCAGCGGATGGTCCATTGCAACGCGTCCCACGAACGCACGCTGACCGTGCTGCAAGCACGCCTCGGCCAACGACGTGGTGGCCGCAACGTCGTTCGACGAGTAATAGACGGCCGTTGTTGTTCCCAGGCGCAGCAGAGCGGGCACCATCTGATCCCAAACGGCGCGAGCGAACGCCGCATCGGCGAAGCGGGCCTCGAGCGGGAACGTGTAGTCGAACAGCCAGCGCTCGAGGGGCAGGTCCAAACCGGTGCCCAGCTGGGGCCACTGCGGAGCGTGCACGTGGGTGTCGATCAGCCCGGGCATCAGCACGCCGTCCACTCCCAGCGCCACGTCGGCCGTGTCGCCCGATTGGGCTGGGCGCATGACAACGATGCTGCCGGCATCGTCTAGTTCGATGTATTGGTCTTCCAGCACCACCAGCCGGTCTGGTGCCGGGGTCTGCAGGACAGTGGCCCTGACCGAGGTGGTCACGCCTGGAACGCCAGATAGGTACGGGCTGCTTCGCCCTCTCCCCTGTCGATGAACCAGGCCGTTACGGGCGTGCCGATCGCCTCGATAGACGGGTTGGTCGCATCGATGCCCATCAGTTGGGCGCTGACCTTGGGTCCTTCGTCCAGCACGACGATGCCCGACAGGTATGGGTTCTTCGAGTTGTAGCCCTCGGCGACCATGGCGTTGGGTCCCACGTGAATAGCGGTGAACGCCACAACTCGCCCTTCGCCAGACACCTGGTGCCACTGGAGGTCTTCGCCGTGACATGCCGGGCAGTGCGGCCGCGGAGGAACGTGCAGGGCGCCGCAGTCGTTGCAGCGCGAGCCCATCAGCTTGTGTTCGGCCAGGAACTGCTGGAACGAGTGCTCGGTGAATGGTCTTTCGCTCATCGACTGCTCCCCTACCTGCGCTCGAAGACGTGGACGACCGCCGTCTGTCCGGTGCCACCCACGTTGTGGGTGAGGGCCAGGTCGACGTCCCTATCGACCTGACGTTCGCCTGCCTGCCCCCGCATCTGTTTGAACACCTCGACCGCCTGGCCGGCACCCGACGCACCCACGGGGTGGCCCTTCGACTTGAGCCCGCCCGAGGTGTTGACGGGTTTGGGGCCGCCGCGCCCGGTGAGGCCCTCGGTAGCCGCCCGATGACCGTGTCCGGGCTCGAAGAAGCCCAGATCCTCGGTGGCGATCACCTCGGCGATGGTGAAGCAGTCATGGACCTCGGCGATCTTGATGTCGCTCGCTTCGACCCCGGCCATCTCGTAGGCATCGGCGGCAGCGCGCCTTGCGGCTCCGACACTGGTCAGGCTGGCCCGGTCGTGCAGCGCGGTGTCCGATGCCTGCCCCGACCCGATGATCGTGATGGGCGAATCGGTGTAGTTGTGGGCGATGTCCTCGGCCACCAGCAGCAGCGCGGTGGCGCCATCGGTCACCGGCGAGCAGTCGAACAGCCGCAGGGGCCAGGCGATCATGGGGTTGGCTGCGTCGTCTGAGAGGAACTCGAACTCGTCCGCCCACTCGGGAACAGGCCGACCCTTGGCTTCGGCGCTGGCCCGCTTGCCGTCCATCACCTGGGCGATGGTGCTGTTGAACTGGGCCTTGGGGTTGAGGGCGCCGTTGTGGTGGTTCTTCACCGCAACGTGCATCAGGGCGTTTGGCGAAGCCCCGTGTTCGTGCATGTAAGCGCTGGCCATCGCGGCATAGAACCCGGGGAACGTGAAGCCGGCGGGTATTTCGTACAGCGTGTCGCCTGCCGTGGCCAGAGTGTCGGTGACCTCGGCAATCGGCAGGTTCGACATCTTCTCGATGCCGCCCACCAGCACGGCATCTGCGGCCCCGGAAGCGATAGCCAATATCCCCTGGCGCAGGGCCACGCCCGAACTGGCGCAGGCGTCCTCGATTCGGGTCGCCGGGCGCGGTGTCAGACCCACCCAGTCGGCCATGATCGGCGCTGTGTGGCCCTGGTGTTCGAACAACTCGCTGCTGTAGTTGCCGATGTACAGCGCCTCGATGTCTTCGGGGTCGAGGCCCTTGTCGACCGACGCCCTCATGTCGGTGAAGGCATCGACGAACAGATCTCTTGTGGTCTTGTCGCGAAAGGCGCCGAACTGGCTCATCCCAGCCCCAACCAGGGCGACGCCACGACCGAGCTTGCGCTTCGTCATGCCAGAACCCTAGTTGACCCACCCCGCCCCGCCCCCTCCGAAGTGTCTGTCCCTGGCGCCCCTATCGGGGCGCCGGGACGACACACTTCGCACGCCCAGGTCTGCTGGCACGCGGTGGCCGGCGAGGTGTGCCCGCGCAGCGCCCCCATGGGGGCGCTGCGGACAGACACTTGCGGGAGAGGGGTGGGTCAGTCGGGGGTGGTGTCCCAGAGGGTTGGGGCCCAGGTGATCGGCGATGCCGGTTCGGGGCGAGCCTCGGTGGGGCCGCAGAGCCTCTCCACCAAGGATGCCCAGTCGAAGTCCTCGGTGATTTCCGACGCCCACAGTTCCAGGAGGCGGTCGGGTTCGAGGTACTGGGGAATTATCAGATCGAGGATCTTCTCGATCTCGTTGCGGAACTTCTCGTTCGTGCTGCGAACACCGTCAGCCCGCAGCCCGATGTCGGGCTTGATGCGCACACACAGGTCATAGGTCTGCGACCACCTGCGCACCAGCGGCTTGACGTCGAAGGGGTCTTCTCCACCGGTGGCGCGCAGAAAGTAGGCGAAGTTGTCGACCACCGCTCGGTCCAGCACCAGAACCTCCGACCGGCTGCGCAGCTCGAGTTCCTGTTGGATCTGGCTGACGATCACCCACAGCTGGGCTTCGGGAGTTGCACCCTCGTTCAGGCCAAGGGGGCTGAACCGAACGACCTCGCGACCCACCTCGACGCTACGGCCGCTGCGCCCGACGGCGCCTGCGAACGAATGCACTGCGTTGGTCTTGCGCACCGAGTGCGAGCCGATGAAGGCGATCTTGCGGGCGGGCTGCACGGCCGAGAACCTAGCGCGCTCTGCCCGGACGCGATTGAGGGTGCCGAGCGAACCCGACACCCTCAATCATCTGCCAGAAGGCAGATACCCACCCACGGCCTGAAATCCCCGCGCTGATCGTCGTCCAGGGTTCACACCCACCCTGAGTGGTCACACAGACCCTAGTTCGACGCTCTGCGCGACTGCAAGAGGTTCAACGATCGTTGCGATGTGAGGAAACCCAGTCGAGCAGCGTCGCCTTGTCCCACGTATTGATGACGAGCTCCTTGGGTGCCCAACCGCGCTGAGCGGTGAGAACGCCGTATTCCATACGCCCCAGTTCGCTGACGTGGTGCGAGTCGGTGTTGATCACCAACTTCACTCCCCTGTCGACCGCCTTGCGCACGACGTCGGAAGCGGCGTCGAGTCGCTGAAGCGCACCGTTGATCTCCAGCGCGACATCGAAATGGTGGAGAGCTTCCAGCACCACGTCGACATCGAACTCGATGCCCGGTCGCCTGCCTATGTAACGCCCGCTCAGGTGACCGATCGAGTCGACGGTGGGGTCGCTGATGGCCGCGATCAGCCGCTTGGTCTGCTCGACGGGGCTCTGGTCGTAGTGGCTGTGCACCGATGCCACGGTGTAGTCGAACAGGGCCCTGAAGTCGTCGTCGTAGTCGAGGCCGCCCTTGGCGCCGATGTTCAGCTCGCACCCCCACATGATGGTCATGTCGGGATAGTCGGCCTGCACGCGCTCGATGTGTTCGCGGTGCTCGAGCATCTGTTCGGCAGTCGATCCGTTGATTGCCAGGTCGACGCCGTGGTCTGTGATGGCGAGGTAGTCGTAGCCCGAGTCGGCTGCGACCTTGACCATGTCCTCCACCGAGCTGCGGCCATCGCCTGACCGGGCGGTGTGATAGTGCAGGTCGCCGATGATGTGGCCGCGCTCGACCAGCTCTGGCAGACCCGGACCACCGTCTGCGGCGGCGTCGACTTCGCCCGTCGACTCGCGCATCGGCGGCGGCACGTAGTCCATGTCGAGGGCCCGATAGATGTCGCGCTCGGTGACCCGGGCCACGATCGGCCTGTCGGCGCCGTCGTCGGGGGTTGGACCGAACAGCCCGTATTCGTTCAGCAACAGGCCCCGGTCGATCGCACGCTGGCGCAACACGATGTTGTGGGCCTTCGAGCCGGTGAAATACA
>JAGQSP010000440.1:9477-11010 GCA_020439485.1 Acidimicrobiales bacterium
GCGGTCAGAAAGGACGTCTTGGTGTCGCCGCTGAGGATCACCTCGCGGGCTTCGGAGTGGGTTCGCACCGCTTGCATGACCGGCGCCGCATCGTTGGATGCGACCGTGATGTCGATGTCGCCGATGGTTTCGCTGAAGCGCCGCAGGCTGCCGCAGTACATGGCGTCGACGACCCCATCGATGGCCTTGAGGTCTTCGACCAGGCGCACTGCCAGCGGCAGTGCATCGGCGATCGGTGTGCGCCGGTCCTTGCCAGACAGGCCGAGCCGTTCAATCGCCTTGCCGATCTTGGCCTCGCTGGTGGCGCCCATGCCGGGCAGGGCCCGAAGCTGCTCGTTGGCGATTGCCGCCTTCAGGCCCTCGATGTCCTCGATACCCAGCTCGGAGCGGATGAGCTTGAGCGTCTTGGGTCCGATCCCGGGCACCCGACTCATCTCGACGAACGCAGGCGGGTACTTCTCACGCAGGGCCACCAGCTTGGCGACCTCACCGGTGTCCACGTACTCGCGGATCTTGCTGGCGGTCGCCTTCCCAACGCCCTTGATCTTGGTCAGTTCGGCCTGGGTCAGTGCGGTGCTGTCGCGACCGTCAGCCTCGATGCCCAGCTTGGCGTTCTCGTAGGCCCGCACCTTGAAGCTCTGGGGCGACTCCTCCTCGAGCGTCGTCAGGGTGATCAGCTCGGACAACATCGCCATGACATCGCGGTGCGAAACCATGCGGGCATCGTAGGCGCACGGTCGCACGTCCCGTGGTTACGACACCCAGGCCGGTCGACCCTTGTCGATCAGCACCTGGTCGCCGTCGGCCACCGTGACCTCCACCGACGACCCGCTGTACCCGGCCTCGCAGGTGCCACACGGCGACGCGGATACGGCGAACTCGCGCACCTCGAAAGTGTAGCTCCCGGGCACCGGTAACTCGACCTCCACCAAGGGCGGCTCGCCGGTTCGCTCGTAGGCCCGATAGGTCTGCTCGGGATCGTCCGGGTCGAAATCGGCGGGCCGTTGCCAGCCAGAGGGGATTCTGAAGGCCGCAACTCGGCGGCCGTCTTCGTCGTACACGGCACCCAAAGCGTCACCGAACAACGTCGCGCCGGAGGTGTCCAGACGAACGGTCACGAGGATCGGCTGGGTTCGGATGGTGGTGCTAGACGCCGACACCGGCGGCTCTGACGAACTCGACGTGGCCGCCGTCTCGACGGAATCTGGGCTGAAGCTGCAACCCGCGACCAACACCGTCAACAGAACCCAGTCCCAAATCCACCTCATCTCGCAGAACCTAGCCGCCACCCCCTGCGAATCTGGGGTCGGATCGCTGCCGCATCTGGGCAATATCCGACCCCAGATCGGTAGAAGGGGACAAGATCGGACCCCAGACCTGGAGGTCAGGACCACGCTGGGGGGTGTGAGCCCAAGGTCGTGGCCGGCCGAAGCCACAGCGGGCCTTTACCGTCGATGGTCATGGGAGACTTGACCCGGTGTGCCGGGCCCCAGGGCGTGGCCTCGACGTCGGGCGCGACGTCGTCGGGCGCGA
>JAGQSP010000441.1 GCA_020439485.1 Acidimicrobiales bacterium
TGGGCGAGGACAACACCGCCTGGTATTCGGGCGCGTCCAATCCGCCACCCATCTTGTTGCCGGGCACCACGGCCCCCATTCGAGGGGCGGTCGCCGAGGTCATCGACGGTGTGCGCGCCGGCCAAGAGGTCGGCGTAGACGAGATCGTGACCCTGTTCGGTGCCCGAGGGCCCGAGGTCACTGCGGTGGCGGCCCTGGCCGACGAGTTGCGTCGCGAGGCTGTGGGCGACACGGCCACATGGGTCCACAACCGAAACATCAACTACACCAACGTGTGCACGTTCAAGTGCACGTTCTGCGGCTTCGCGAAGGGCAAGCTCAGCCACAACCTGCGCGGCACGCCGTACCTGCTGACCCTCGAAGAGATTCAGCAGCGCGCCATCGAGGCCGCCCAACTGGGCGCCACCGAGGTGACACTGCAGGGCGGCATCCACCCCAGCTTCGACGGCGACTATTACATCGAGGTCGCCCGGGCGGTGAAGGAAGCCGTTCCGGGTATGCACGTGCACGGGTTCACAGCCCTGGAGGTGCACGAGGGCGCCAAACGTCTGGGCGTCGACCTGGTCGAGTATCTGACGATGCTGAAGGACGCCGGTCTGGCCTCGCTGCCTGGCACTGCGGCCGAGATCCTCGACGACGAGATTCGTGCCGTGCTGTGCCCAGACAAGGTCACCACCGACGAGTGGCTCGACGTGCACGAGGCCGCCCACAGTGTGGGCCTGGGCTCGAACATCACCATCATGGCGGGGTCCGTCGAGAACCCGGTGCACTGGGCCCGCCACATGGTGCGCACCCGCTCGCTGCAAAAGCGCACCGGTGGCTTCACCGAGTTCATTCCGCTGCCGTTCGTACACATGGCCGCACCCGTATACCTCTACAAACGCGCCCGCCGAGGCATGACCTTCCGCGAAACACTGCTGATGCACGCTGTGGGCCGCATCGCGTATCGGGGCCTGATCGACAACGTCCAGGTCAGCTGGGTGAAGATCGGCATCGAGGGCGCACGGCAGATCCTGATGGCGGGCGCCAACGACCTGGGCGGCACCCTGATGGACGAGAACATCAGCCGCGCCGCGGGTGCCAGCCATGGCCAGGGCCTCACCGAGGCCGACTTCCGCAACCTCGTCGATCCGCTCGGTCGCACCCTTCAGCAGCGCACCACCAGCTACGGCCGCGCCGACGGCAAGCTCGACGTCGCCGAGGTCACGCGCCAGCGCGTCGACGGGCTCAAGGAAAGCCGCCGCAAGCTCATTCCGGTCGAATACGTGGTCGCCGCCTCGAACAAATAGGACATCGCCCATCGCGATAGCTGAGCAGGGCCTTATGCCTCTAGGTGATGGTGCATCAGTAGGCACATGATGCATTAGACGGCATAGGAGGCACCCGGTGACCCTGCTCACCTCACGCCAAGTCCAAGACCTCTTCCGAGTCGACCGGTCGACGGTTTATCGGATGGCCGAGGACGGGCGCCTCCCCGCCGTCAAGGTCGGTCGCCAATGGCGTTTCCCATCCGACCAGGTCCAGGTGCTGCTGGGTGGTGGTTCACCTGCAGCTGCGACCGAGCCGGTGCCTGCGACCCACGCCGTGCAGCGGTCCTCCACGCTGAGCCTCGAACGGCTGATCCCAACCGACACGGCGCAGGCCATAGCCGATCTGGCCGCCGATCTGTTCGGCGTCATGGCCGTGGTAACCGACATGGCCGGCCATGCGCTGACCACGGTGGCCAACCCCTGCGGATACTTCAAAGCCATCTACGACAGCGTCGACGCCCCCGACCGCTGCAGCGCCGGCTGGCGCCGGCTGGGCGAGCAGATCGACCTGGAACCACACTTCGTCCAGAGCCACCTGGGTGTGTTGTGCGCCCGCAGCTTCATCCGCACCGGCAGCACCCTCAGCGGAATGGTCATCGTTGGGGGTGTGGCACCCCAGGTGTGGCCGCCGTCGCACGACGAGCTCGCCCGCATCGCCGACGACACCGCAACACCCCTGGCCACGGTCGCCGGTCACGCCATGGAGGTCTACTGGATCGACCGGCCCCACCAGGACTGGATCGCACGCAACCTGTCGCAGTTCAGCGACCTGATCTCGCGGCTGGCCGACGACCACAGCCAGCTGGTCAACAAGCTCGAATCGATCGCCGCCATCGCAGGAACGGCGACATGACGAACAACACACGATTCCAAAGGAGTCAGCCGTGAAGAAGCTACTGGTGCTCGGAGCCGGCACCGCCGGAACGATGGTCGCCAACAAGCTGCGTCCAGTTCTCGACGAACACGAATGGAAGATCACCCTCGTCGACCAGTACGAGACCCACTATTACCAGCCAGGCCTG
>JAGQSP010000442.1 GCA_020439485.1 Acidimicrobiales bacterium
GGCAAGGTCTTGAAGACCGAGCTGCGCGAGCCCTACTGGGAGGGCATGAACCGCCAGGTCAACTAGCCCAGCACGCCAGGTCGGCTAGCCCAGCTGGCGGCGCAGTTCGCGGCGCGCTATCGACATCAGGTGCACCTCGTCGGGGCCGTCGGCTATGCGCAGGCCGCGCAAGCCTGCGAACATACGCGCCAGGGGCGTGTCGTCGCTGACACCGGCGGCGCCGTACACCTGGATCGCCCGGTCTACGACACTGGTGGCCATACGCATCACCTGCACCTTTATGGCCGACATGTGAGGCGCGGCCGCCTTGTCACCCTTGGTGTCCATCAGCCAGGCGGTGTGCAGCACCGACAGACGGCAGGCGTCGATGTCCATCCGCGACTCGGCGATCCAGTCGCCCACGTTGGCACGACTCGACACCTTGGCCCCAAAGGTCTCACGGCTGTCGGCACGCTTGCACATCAGCTCCAGAGCCTGTTCGGCCAGCCCGATGGTGCGCATGCAGTGTTGAACGCGCGCTGGGCCCAGGCGGGCCTGACCAACCGCAAAGCCACCGCCGACATCGCCCACGATGTCGTCGTCGCCGACGCGCACGCCGTCGAACTCGAGCTCGCAATGGCCGTCGGTGTCGAGATAGCCGAACTTGGGGAGGTTGCGCACCACGGTCAGCCCCTGTGCGTCGCGGGGCACGATGAACACCGTGTGGCGGCTGTGACGCCCGTCGGGCGACTCACCGGCCGTAACGGTGTTGGTCATGGTCATCAGATATGCGCAGTTCGGATGCAGCACACCGCTGATCCACCACTTGCGGCCGGTGAGTCGCCAGCCGTCTCCGTCGCGCTCGGCGACCATCGCCATGTTGGAGGCATCCGAAGAGGCGACCTGGGGTTCGGTCATGGCGAATGCCGACCTGATCTGGCCTGCGAGCTGGGGCAACAGCCATCGCTCGCGCTGTTCGGACGAGCCATAGGCGATGAGGGCGTCACCGTTTATCGAAGACGGCGCGTCGGTGTTGGTGGCCTCCTGGGCCAGCCTCGACCGACCGAGCCGTTCGGCCAGGGGTGCATATTCGACCGAGCTGAGGCCGGGACCGTACTGCGGGTGCCTCACGTTGAGGTTCCACAGCCCGGCCTCCATCGCCTTGCGCTTCAGCTCCTCGACTGCCGTGGGCTGGGCGGCCGGTGCCGCTTGGCGGGCCTGCTCGACCTCGTCTTCGCGCGGCACCACCTCGTCGGCGATGAACGCTTCGAGGCGTTCGAGGTAGTCGTGCGACCGTGCCGTGTTCTCGAAATCCATGATCTCGGCTCTTTCTGGTTGTCGGCAGGTATGCCTGGTTCAGCGCTGGGTGCCCGTGCGCAGCTCGCGGAAGGGCACGTCTTTGTCGACTGCGGGCTCGCGTGGCAAGCCCAGGGCTTTTTCGCCCAGCGTGTTCTTCTGGATCTCGTCGGTGCCGCCACCCAGGCGCATGCCCCGACAGTTCAGGATCTGGAAGGCATACCAGTCGGGGTCGACGTCGCCGTCACTCCAGGCGACACCACCGGCAAACTGCAAACGGGCGGCCGTGTCGGCTGCCGCGAGCCCTTGAATCGATCTCCACAGCTTGCCGATCGATGGGTGGGTGCCCCGCTGGCGCAGGTAGCCGATGATCTGCTCGCCGGTGTAAAGCCGGGCCAGCTCCTGGCGCACCGTGGGATCTTGTGAACGCCCTTGCTGGCGGGCGAGCTCCATGAGCGTCTGTATCCGGATGGGCACGCGGCCGGTCTTGGATCTCGAGTTGGGGTCGCTGAGCGTCGACGAGACACCGGTCTGAACGCGCTCGTGCGCCAGCAGCGCCGTGCCCATCCGCCAGCCGTCGTTGACGTCGCCGACGACCCAGTCTCGGGGCACCCGCGCCTCGTCGATGAACACCTCGTTGAACTCGGCGTGGCCGGTCATCTGCTTCAGTGGGCGAACGGTGACACCCTCTTGGCGCATGTCGATGACCAGCATCGAGATGCCCCGGTGCTTGGGCTGGTCGGGATCGGTGCGCGCCAGCAAGATGGCGACGTCGGCGTCCATGGCACCAGACGTCCAGACCTTCTGGCCGCTTATGACCCATTCGTCGCCGTCGAGCACCGCTCGCGTCGACAGCGAGGCCAGGTCAGACCCGGCGCCGGGTTCGCTGTAGAGCTGGCACCAGATCTCCTCGCCGCGCAGACCCGGCTTCAGGAACCGCTGCTTCAAGGCCTCGCTGCCGTGATCGCGAACGGTGGGCAGCGCCATTCCGATGCCGATGCCGTACGCGCCTTCTTCGGTGGGCACTCGGCCTGCGCTCAGCTCGGTATAGGCAGCCTTGAACTGCGCCCCCAGACCCAGACCTCCGCATTCGACGGGATAGTCGATGCCGGCCAGGCCCGCGTCGTACAGGGCTGCGCGCCAGGTCTTCGCCCTGGCCACCCGCCCTTGTACGCCATCTAGTGCGCTGGGTAGAACTTCGTCGAAGAACGAGTTGATGCGTGAGCGGAATTCGTCGAGTGTCACATCGGCCATCGTCGAATGATGGCACCCCGACCCGCGGACTACCTACCCGAGCTTCAGCGGAGTTCGTGCAGGAAGGTTCCGGCCCAGTGGTGAACGTCGTGTGAGTGCAGGCGGCTGCGCATGGCGTCCATGCGTCGCCGCTTGTCTTCGGCCGGCGCATTGATGGCGTCCAGCAGCACCCGCTTGAGCCCATCGAGGTCGAAGGGGTTGCACAGGTATGCGTCGGTGAATTCGACGGCGGTACCCGCGAACTCCGACAGCACCAGCGCTCCCCTGCCCGACGTCTGTGCCGCCACATATTCCTTGGCGACCAGGTTCATGCCGTCGCG
>JAGQSP010000443.1 GCA_020439485.1 Acidimicrobiales bacterium
GTCGGTCGACACATACACGAGCCCGCCGGGCTTGACTATCCGGCGGCATTCCGCCAACCACCGGTTCCAGTCGACTCCGTGCTCGACGACCGAACCGGCCACGATCAGGTCGAAGGTGTGGTCGTGGTAGGCGGTGGCCATCATGTTCTGGCACGAGTAGGTCACATGGGCCGACCTGGGCGACATCGGCACCCTCGGGTTGAGATCGATGCCTGCCACCCTTCGCACGCCCACACGCGAGGCAGCCCACGGTGCGGGCGAGTTGTACGCACCGCAGTCGAGCATCGAGAGGTTCCTGTCCCAATAGCTCAGCAACTCGACGACGTTGGCTTCGTCCCACCGCTTGGCCCGATCCAGCGGAGGGAACCCAGTGCCACTGAGCACCCGATGCTTGAGATTCGTGACCCAACGGTCGAACGGGCGCTGGGGTTCGAGCCGCCTGATGGCGCGGTCGAAGTCTGCCTCGCAGAGCGCGAACCTGGTCCAGGTGGGCCAGCCGGTGTCGATTGGGTACCCGACCGAGGTTGTCATCGCTCAGCTCCTTCAGCCGTTGGGTTCGGCCGCACCGACGGCTGCCAGCTGCCCCTTCAGATCTGCGATTTCGTTGCGCAGCTCGCGGACGTCCACCTGGAACGAGTGCACCAGGTGGGCGGCCGAGATGTCCTCTATCCCTGCTCCTCGCAGGGTGTTGATCGTGGCAGCCAGCTCTGTAGCTGTGACCAGTTCGGAACCCGTGTGCAGCCGCGCGACGTCGTCGCTCAGTGACGCGATCTGCCTGGCGATGTCGTCGGTATCTGGCATCGGCTGCGCAATGCGGTCTGTCGACTCGACGGTGCGTCTCATCAACTCGGTGAGCTGCCTACGAAGGGCATGTGTTTCCCGGGCCTGCGCATCGACCAATTCGACGAGCTCGTTTCGCATGGCGATCGACATCGTGGCCGTGTTGTCGACGGTCTCCTGCAGCGTCTCGAACGCCAGCGGCGACACCTGGTGAGGTCGCGTGCGTTGTTCGTTGCCCTCGATCACCGCCTTGGTGAGTCGCTCTATCGAGGCCTGTACTCGCGTGAGCTGGTCGGGGGTGCCCGCTTGTTCTTCGATGTCGTCTCGAAACGACTGGACGGTCGAGGTGAGCCTGTCGACGGCGGACTCGAGCCGCGACATGCGATCCAGGGCTTCGTCCACACGTCCGAACGATCTCCGCAACGCCTCCTGCTCGGCGAGCAGGTCAGCGATCTGTTCGACCACGGGGGTGTTCTGAGCCATCGACTCGCGAAGGTGTACAACCGCCTCGGCCAAGTCGTCGACCGAAACCGGGCGTGAACCGTTCACGTCGACCGGCCGATCGTTGGCGGGTACGGCGGCGTACCGGCTAGGGATTGGTGCGATCTCGAGGTCGGCCTCCGGTTTGAGGTCGAAGTGATCGGTGCGACCGAAGTGGGCTGAGGCCCCGGCACCGACGGCCGCTCCGACCGCGGCCGGAATCCGTTGTGGTTCAGCCCGCACGGCCACGGGCGCTGGGTCCAGTGCCCATGCCGGGGCGTTCGGCGGAACCCTCCCCGGTTGGGAGAGGATCTGTGAGCAACCGGCAAAGCGGCCGACGCAAACTGCACCGCTCGACGGGCAGACGCAGCGCCCGCCCTCTGGTGCAACGACCATGGCCCGTTCCGAACTGGGGTCGATTGACACCCCGAAGTCGTAGCAGCGTCCCATCAGCCGGTCGCCTGTTGATTCGAATTCATCTTTATAGACCCCTCCGGAGCCCGTTCGGGCGCCTCCTCCTCGTTCGACTCGTCGACCGCCGGGCGGTTCGCGAAAGTGATGTGAATCCGATCGAGGGACGCGCTCTGGTCGCCGGGTAGCGTCGGCCCATGACAGTCGAACCCTTGCGATTCGCCGGACTTCCAACCCCGTTGCAGCGTTGCGATGCGCTGGCAAAGGCGATCGGCCTCGAGCCGGGCCGGCTGTTCATCAAACGAGACGACCTCACGGCCATCGCCGGTGGGGGTAACAAGGCTCGCAAGCTCGAGTACTTGTGTGCCGACGCGATCGCGGCGGGCGCCACGACACTGGTCACCGGGGGCGCTGCTCAGAGCAACCACGTGCGCATGACGGCGGTGGCCGCGGCGATGAACGGCCTGCGTTGTGTGGCCGTGTTGGGTGGCGCCGAGCCGCAGGTGCCCGAGGGAAACCTCGTGCTCGATCGAATTGCGGGCGCAGACCTGGTGTTCACCGGCGACGGCTATTCCGACGACCTCGAGCAGGCCATTGCCGAGGTGGCCGCTGAGGCGCCAGACCGGTACCTGGTGCCTCTGGGCGGGTCTAGCCCGGTTGGGTGCCTCGGCTATGTCGAAGCCGCCGACGAGATAGGGCAGCAGGCGCCACCCGACAGCCTGGTGGTGCACGCCGAGGGGTCCGGCGGCACCCATGCCGGGCTGGTAGCGGGGTTCGCAGACCACGACAGGGTTCTTGCCGTAGACGTCGGCGCCGTCTCGGGCGTTGCCGCAAAGGTCGCCAAGCTGGCTTCCGACACCGCAGCTCTGGCCGGGCGCCCCGAACCGGTGGGCGTGCCACGGGTCGCGCAGGGTTTTGTGGGCCGGGGTTATGGGGCGCGTACCGACCTGACCCGCGAGGCGATCGGCTTGGTCCTGCGACACGCCGGGGTCTTGCTCGATCCGGTGTACTCGGGCAAGGCATTCGGCGGGCTGATGAGCCTGGCCGATCAGGGCCAGATCGAGGATCGGCACATCGTGTTCGTGGCAACCGGGGGCTCGCCGGCACTGTTCACCGACAAATATCGCAGCTGGGTGGGCTGACCGCCCTGGCCCCGACCACAAACCGACTCGCATCGGCGAGTTTTGTGTGTCAGCATCGCGGAACCAGAGAAAGGAGGTGGTCCCTACATGCATTCAGACTCTAGGACCTTGGAGGTGGCCGGGCGCTGAGGCACCCGCCACGTGGGTTGTCTCCGATCCGACCTCTGGTCGGGTCCAGGTGGCGACTCCAACCCGGACCACCGGAACCCCGAGCCCCGCGGCCCGTCCGACTGCGGCATCCGAACCGTCACCTGTGAAGGTCACGCCAGGATGAAGTGGCTCGGGGTTTCCTATTTCTCGTGAACCCTTCGTCTAGCCGAGAGCGCCGAGATGAGAAGCCAAGACCTCACCGCCTACATCGATTCCGTCTGGGCCCAGGACGTCGTGCCGACCTTGTGCGACTACATCGAGGTGCCCAACCTGAGCCAGGCGTTCGATCCCGCCTGGGCCGAGCACGGTCACATGGACCAGGTCGTCGAGATGTTCGCCCGTTGGGCGTCGGCCCGCAACATCGAGGGAATGAGCGTCGACGTCGTCCCGCTCGAGGGTGCAACCCCGGTCATAGTGTGCGAGATCCCCGCACATCCCGACGCGCTGTCGGACAAGACGGTGCTGCTGTACGGGCATCTCGACAAGCAACCCGAGATGCAGGGTTGGGACGACGGCAAGGGCCCATGGACACCCGTCGTCGAAGATGGCCGCCTGTACGGCAGGGGTGGGGCCGACGACGGTTATGCCATGTTTGCGGCCCTCACCGCAGTAGAAGCCCTGGTGGGCGCCGGCGGTCTGCACAGCAGGCTCATCGTGCTCATCGAAGCCGGCGAGGAATCGGGCAGCCCCGACCTGGCGGCCCACGTAGACAACCTGGCGCACAGGCTCGGCGACGTGGATCTGGTCGTGTGCCTCGATAGTGGCGCCGCCGACTACGACGCTATGTGGGTCACCACATCGTTGAGGGGGCTGGTCAGCGGAACCCTGCACGTCCAGGTCACCGACCAGGGCCTACACAGCGGCTCGGCCAGCGGAGTGGTGCCATCGTCGTTTCGGATCCTTCGCACTCTCATCGAACGCGTCGAAGACTCGGCCACGGGCCACATAAGGCTGCCCGAGCTGCACGCCGAGATACCCGCCGACGTGGTGGCCAAGGCGGCTCAAGCTGCGCCGTTGCTGGCCCACGAGGTGGTGGGAGCCCTTCCGTTCTCGGGCTCGACCCGGCCCGTCGACGGCGACATAGTCGAGTTGATCCTGAACCGCACTTGGCGACCCGCCCTGTCCGTCGTGGGCTTGGGTGGCGCCCCGCAGCCCGGCGACGCCGGCAACGTCCTGCGGCCCCACACCTCGGCCAAGCTGTCGTTCCGCCTCCCGCCTACGGTCGATCCCGAGGCCGCAGCTCAGGCCGTGTCGCGCGCCCTCACCGAGGATCCGCCCTATTCGGCCACGGTCGAGTTCGATGATGCCGAGCACGGCCCGGGTTGGGCCGCACCGCTGCTGGACGAGTGGCTTGCGCAGGCCCTCGACCAGGCATCGGAAAGACACTTCGGCCGCCGTGCGGGGTTCCAGGGCGAAGGCGGATCGATCCCGTTCATGGGCATGCTGGGCGCCAAGTTCCCTGGCGCCCAATTCGTCATCACCGGGGTGTTGGGGCCCGAGTCGAACGCGCACGGGCCCAACGAGTTCCTGCACCTCGACACAGCCAAGAACCTGACGGCCTGTGTCGCCGAGATCCTCGACGCCCACGCGTCGCGCAGCTGAACCGACTGACCTATTCCTTCGTGGCGATCTGGTTGGGCACCACGTTCATCTTGGGCTCGTAGCCGGCGACTTCTATCTCTCGTTGCTCGCCCGCCATCCGAGCGCGAAGCTCACGGCGACATCTGGTGCACGGGCCATAGAACGCCTCGGCAACCGTGTGCCCACACCGCGGGCAATCGAACTCGACAGCGGCATTCGGGTCGAAGTTCGGGTCGTCTGCGAGCTGGTCGGACGATGGGTTGTGTGGCGCAGCGGTCTCGGTCACGCCGTTCATCGTTGCACGTCGAGCCAGCCGCCGATGCGATCGATCGCCTCGCTCATGTCGCGCGAGGTGCCGGCGTAAGAGAACCGCACGTGGCGATGCCCGTGGATGGGGTCGAAGTCGACCCCCGGCGTGACCGCCACGCCCAGGTCGTCGAGCCACGTCTTGCACAGCTCCTGGCTGTCGTCGCACAGATGTGACACGTCGGCCCAGATGTAGAACGCCCCGTCGGCCGGAGCCAAACGGGTGAACCCCATACTCGGCAGAGCATCCAGCAGCGTGGCCCGGTTGAGGCGGTAGACCTCGACGTTGCGGCCCAGTTCGTCGTGGCAGCCGAACGCCGCGCGGGCCGCTAGTTGGGCGATGGTCGACGGGGCGATCGTCAGGTTCTGGGCCAGCCGCTCGACAGGGGTAACCAGCTCGGTCGGCAAGATCGTCCAGCCCAACCGCCAACCCGTCATCGAGAAGTACTTCGAGAAGCTGTTGACCACTATCGGGTCGCCGTCGAGGTCGGCCGCAGTGCGCGCCTGCTTGCCGAAGGTGATGCCGTGGTAGATCTCGTCGCTGACGAAGCGGACCCCTCGTTCGGCGCACCAGTTGGCCATGGCGACCAGCTCATCGGGCTCGATCATCGTGCCGGTGGGGTTGTTGGGGCTGGCCACGATGACGCCGTCGATGTCGCCGGCCGCCTCCAGGTGATCGATGCCCAGGACGTATCCGTCGGCCGGACCCACCTCGACCAGTACCGGCTCGATTCCCAGGGCCGTCAGCATGTTGCGGTAGGCGGCGTAGCCGGGAGCGGGAATCACCACCCTGCTGCCCGGAGCGAACGCCGCCAGGAAGATCAGCGAGAAAGCGCCCGAGCTGCCCTGGGTGATCACGACACGCTGCGGGTCGACATCGACCCCGTACCAGTCCTGATAGTGCTGTGCTATCGAGGTTCTGAGCGAGTCGTCTCCCAGTGCCACCGTGTAGCCGAGCACGTCGTCTTCGAGCGCAGTGCGGGCCGCTTCGATGACACCTCGAGGGGCCGCTGTACCCGGCTGCCCGACCTCCAGGTGAACAACGTCGGCGCCGGCGGCCATTCGCTGGGCGGCAGCCCGCATGACCTCCATCACGTGGAACGGCTCGATGCGAGCGCGGTCGGGAAGGCTTGGGCGGCGCTGCGACTGGCGGTTGGGGAGTGGCTGGTGCTTCGAGGTCACTCGAGCATGCTGTCACGCCGCTCGGGGTGGCGAAGATCGACGGCAGGTTCTGCCAGGTCGATGGTGGCCGGGGCTTCGGTCAGGTCCAGCGCAGGCGATGTCGTTGCATCTGTGCCGGGCGGTTGCGCTGCCAGCTCGGCGGCGCGTTCCAGGCATACGGCCGCAGCCCTCGTCTGCCAGCTCCGCTTGAGCACCTGGGTCTTGTCCGACGGCCTTGGTCGGCGATACACGAGCGCCATCAACGACGCGGCAGCCACAAAGGCGGTGGCAATCGCCGGCTGGTCGCTCAGAACCCCGATATCCATGCAGAGTTTGTCGGCCGCTTGGCCGCAGGCTTGAGCCGGTTCAGATCAGCGTCTGATCCCCGCTGGCTGCGTCGTCGGTCGAGAACGCGCCGTTGGCGGCTGCCAGGCTCATGGCCCGCTCGACGTCGACCACGCGCGGGCCATCGCGTACGACCCGTGCGGATGCGGAGCCCGTGATCTTGTGGGTGCGGTCACCGTCGTAAGCCAGCAGGCCCGGCGGCGAGATCTGAACGGTTTCGCCCAGCTCGACGAATCGGCTCGAGATCACCGGCACGGTTCTGTACAGCCCGGGTGCGATCGGCGCCCGAAGCGGCATGCCGCCCGGGCCGCATTCGACGACCACGCCGGCGTCGGCGTCACCCGCACATGGCCTCACGAGCCCACCGATCGCCGATACGCCGATGGCAGCGGGTTCAGAGCGGCTCAGCACCAGGGTTCGGATACACGACGGCTCGTAGGGCATCCGGTTACCGACGAAGTCGCCCACGAGGTGAACGGCATCGATGAGGGCCACGTCGGGATCTCCGTCGACATCGACTCGCACCACCTTCGAGCGGGGCGCAACGGTTTCGATGTCGACCCGCCCAGCGGCGACCAATCCCGCCGCAGCACCTGCGATGGTGGGTTCGATCGAGGTCGGGAACACGTTGTTGGTGCCCGTCGACATCGGCATCAAGGTGACGTCGGGCCATACGGAGGCGATCATTCGGTTGGTGCCATCGCCGCCCAGGACGATCACCACTTGAACACCCATGTCACGCATGGCCACCGCAGCGCGCAGCGTGTCGTCTGGTGACAGCTTGGCGCCGACGTCCAAGGTTTGCAGCTCGATGTCGAGTTTCAGGTCGGCGATAGCACCCGAGGCGATACGGAACGGCTCGTCCATGACCACTATGCGCCTCGCTCCGGCGGTGACCGCACCGATGACCGCCCGGGCTATCCGGTTGCGCTTGTCCTGGTTGGTGGCGATGGCACCGCGGGCCGCAACCCGCCGAACGTCACGCCCGGACAACGGATTGGCGATCACGCCGACGGTTGGCAGGTCAGATTGCATCGCTGCACCGTAGGCTCGGCGGCGATGCGACCGCCAGTGACGCTGCTGATCGGTGGACTCGACCCGACCGGAACGGCCGGCCTGGCCGTCGATGTCGGGATCTGTTGTGGGCTGGGTGTTCATCCGGCACCGGTTGCCACGGTCAACACCTGCCAGACAACCGAGCGCTTCGAACGAGCCGTCGCCACCGATGTCGACATGGTCGGTGCCCAGTTGGCAGCCGTCATCGCCGACCTCGAACCGCAGACCGCCAAGCTCGGGATGCTGTGGTCCGGTGCCACGGCTGCCACGGTCGCGAAGCGCGTGGTCGGCGCAGTTCCCAGCGTGGTCGTCGACCCGGTGCTGGTCGCGGGTGACGGGGCGCGCATCGTTTCCGCCGAGGTCGACCGGGTCTACATCGAAGACCTGATTCCGGGCGCATGGTTCGTCACCCCCAACCGGGCCGAGGCCTCGTTGCTGACGGGCACCAGCGTGTCGAACAACCGCGAGGCGTTGGCCGCCGCCGAGATGCTCGTCGACATGGGCGCCATGTCTGCGGTTGTCACAGGCGGAGCGTCGAACGACGACGGCCACGTGGTCGATGCTGTGGCTGGACAGGTCGGTCGGGGCCTGGTGCGCTCGAGGCGCATCGATGTGCAGGCGATCCGTGGCAGTGGCGATGTGTTGTCGGCGGCTATCGCAGGCTTTGGTGCCACCGGGGCAAATGCCGCCGACGCATACGCCCTGGCGCTCGAGGTGGCTTCGGACGCCATCTCGAGGGGGCACCAGCAGCGCAGGGCACACGGCCGTCCTTGGGTGGTCTACACGAAGGCCTGACCACATCAGAAGTCGCCGGCGTCGCCCACCCGGTTGTTCTCGATGACCGCAACCGCGGCCACGGTCACCAGCATCAAGATGGTCGCCATGGCCATCGCCTGGCCGGTGTTGGAAGCTCCCGGGCGGCCCAGGTAGCGCATTATCGCTGTGGGGATGGTGGGGCGGTCGGGCCTGGCGATGAACGCAGTGGCGCCGAACTCGCCCAACGACACGGCAAAGGCGAATCCTGCTGCTGCCAACACCGAGCGCCTCAAGATCGGAGCGTCGACGCGCAACATCGTCTGCACCGGCGACAGGCCCAGCAACGCAGCGGTCTCGTGGAGCCTCGCGTCGATGGACCTGACCGTGGGAACCAGCAGGCGCATCACGAACGGGATCCCCACCAGCGCGTGGGCGATGGGAACCAACACAGCCGAAGTGCGAAGGTCGAGCGGTGGCTCGTCGAGTGCCACGAGGAATCCGAAGCCCAGGGTCGCCGCCGAAGTTCCGAGCGGAAGCATCAGGGCAGTGTCGAGCCCTCGCCCCCAATTCTTCGATCCGTAGCAGACTGCGATCGTGGCGAGGGTCCCCATGACCAGCGCAGTGACCATGGCTGCCGCGGCGATGGTGAACGAGTTCCAGATGGCCTCGGCCGGGGTTGCCAGCATCACTTCGGATACATCCCACAACCGCCGGTAGTTGTCCACGGTGAAACGGCCTTCGAGGCGCAGAGACCTCCAGACCAACATCGCCATCGGAACCACCAGAACCACCACGGTGGTACCGACTGTGCCCGCCACCACCGCGACATCGCGTGCCGAGCGGATGGGTCGGCGAAGCTCGCTCGCTCGAACAAGGCGATGCGAGGCGCCCATGCGGCCGGTGAGGGCTCGTTGCGCCAGCAGCAGCGAAACCACGATGGCCAACTGCGTCAATGCAAGTACGGCGGCCACGTCCAGGCGGAGAAAGGAGGTGGTCTGGATGTAGGTCTCGACCTCGAGGGTCGATCTGGACGGGCCGCCCAAGAACAGCACGACGCCGAAGCTCGTGAACGAGAACAAGAACACGATCGCGGACGCTGCACCTATGGCCAGCCGCAGTCGGGGCAGTGTGATGGTGGTCAACACCCTGAACGGTCCGGCACCCAAGAGCCGGGCGGCCTCCTCTTCGGACCGGTCGAGGCGAGACCAAGGGTCGACCAAGGCCCTAATGACCACCGCCAGGTTGAAATAGACGTGGGCGATGATCACGGCCGCGGCGCTGTTGCGCAGCGCATCGCCCGCCGCTCCCATGGTGTCGAACACCGCTATGAAGGCGGTGGCCACAACGATGGTGGGCAACACGAATGGCACCGTCGTCAAGCTGCGGATGAGTCGGCTTGCCGGCACGTCGTAGCGAGCCAACACCCCCGCCACCGGAATGCCCAACGCCAGGGTGGCCAGGGTCGACACCACCGCCTGCCACGTCGTGAACCAAGCGACGCGCCACCACCGATCGTTCGACAGGATCTCCAGCGTCTTGCCCAGATCCAGATGGCCGTCGGGGGCCAGCCCGCGCCAGGTGATCGTGGCCACCGGGTAGATGAAGAACACCGCCAGAAACACTGCCGGGACCGCGATGGCGCCGATCGATCCGAACCGCCCCAGCGTGGGGCGGGCGCCCGGTCCGCTTCTCATGGCCTCAGCCGATGACCGTTTCGGTCCATTGCTCGATCCAGGTCTCGCGGTTCTGCTCGATCTGCTCGGCCGGCACCGACAGAGGGTCGGTCGGAACCGACGAGTACTGGACGAACTCGTCTGGCACCTGGGCGGTTTCGTTCACCGGGAACACGAACATGTTCCAGGGGATGTCCTCCTGGGCCGTCCGCGACAACAAGAAGTCGACCAGGGCACGAGCGCCTTCGAGGTTGTCGGTTCCGCGGAGAATGCCCACGAACTCCTGCTGGCGAAAGCAGCTGGCCTCGACCACCGCGGTGGGGGCAGTGTCGGGGCGAGGGTCGGCGAAGAACACCTCGGCGGGTGGGCTGGTCGCGTACGACACCACTATCGGGCGATCGCCGCCGGCGATCGTGAACTCGACGGTGTAAGCCTCGGTCCACCCCGGCTGCACCGAGACCCCGTTCGAGCGGAGATCCGACCAGAAGTCCAACCAGTCGTATTCGTCGTCAACCCCGAATTCGGCGACGGTGGCCAGCAAGAACGCGAGCCCAGGCGACGACGTCGCTGGGTTCTGCACGACCAACAGGTCGGCGTAGTCGGGCTTGGCCAGGTCTGCCAGCGATGACGGAGCCGCCAGCCCGGCGTCTTCGAACCAGCCCACGTCGTAGTTCAGGCACACATCTCCGACGTCTACGGGCAACAGCCGATGGCTCGAATCGAGTTCGAGGTGATCTGGTATCTCGTCCAGCATCGGTGACTCGTAGGCGATGGTCACCTCGGCTTGTAGCGCCCGTGACAAGAAGGTGGTGTCGACCCCGAAGATCACATCTCCCAGAGGATCGCCCGCGGTCAGTATCGATTGGTTCAACATGCTGCCTGCGTCGCCCGGCGCCAGGATGCGCACCGTGTAGCCGGTCTGGTCGGTGAACTCTGCCAGCAC
>JAGQSP010000444.1:0-4423 GCA_020439485.1 Acidimicrobiales bacterium
GACAACCGTCTCGTGCATCTTGGTCAGCTCGCGGCACATCGCAAATTGCCGATCTGGGCCGAACGCAACGGCAAGATCTTTCAGCGTGGCCGCCACGCGCTTGGGCGACTCGAACAACACCGTCGGCTCCGGGCGTCGGCACAAGACGGCCAGGCGTTCGTCGCGGGCCCTTCCCTTTCGGGGCAGAAACCCGGCGAACGTGAACCCGTCGGCAGCCAGGCCCGAAACCACCAACGCAGCCAGAACCGACGACGGCCCCGGAACGGCAACGACCTCGATGCCGGCGTCGATGGCCCGTCGCACCAGGTCGGCACCGGGATCTGACACTACGGGTGTCCCGGCATCGCTCACCACCGCACAGTCGATTCCGCCGACGATGCGATCGACGATGGTGCCCGAGCGCGAATATTCGGTGTGGGCGTCGAGGCGCACGAGTTCTGGACGCTTCAGCCCCAGCAACTCGAACAGCTTTCCGGTGCGGCGTGTGTCCTCACAGGCCACCACAGCAACAGTTTCGAGCACGCGCCTGGCTCGTGGGGAGATGTCGTCGAGGTTGCCTATGGGTGTTGCCACGGCATACAGCCGGCCGCTCACGAGCGGATCTCGAGCCTGTCGCCCACCTTCAAACCCCAACGCTCGAACGACCCGTGCTGGGCTTCTATCACCGCTTCCCCACCACGCCTGGGCCGGCTCACCCGCCTTGGCTTCATACAAAGCGTGGCCAGCACCACCCCTTCGGGGTCGATGACTGCGACGTCGATGGTGAAGCGCATACCGAAGGTGTGAACCGAGCGAGCGGGACGAATCAGCAGAGCGCCATCGAAGGAGTCGCGGCCCAGCAATCCGCGCCGGCGCTGGGCGCGAGTAGACGCGACATCGAGGCTCGCCAAGACCTTGTCGTCTCGTACCAACCATGCCATCGCTTCACCGACCCTGGATCGAACGGCAATACCCGTGAGTATCAGACGTTGAACCTGAACTCGATGACGTCTCCGTCGTCGACCAGATAGTCCTTGCCTTCGAGACGCATCTTGCCAGCCTCGCGGGCTTTGCTCCACGATCCGATCTCGAGCAGCTCGTCCCAGTGAATGACCTCGGCGCGGATGAAGCCCCGCTCGAAGTCGGTGTGGATCCGACCCGCGCACTGAGGTGCTGTCGAGCCGGCCCTGAACGTCCACGCGCGCGACTCTTTCTCGCCGGTGGTCAGGAACGTTCGTAGCCCCAGGGTGTGGTACGCCGATCGGACGAACCTGGGCAACGCACCCTCGCCCAGCCCCAGGCCTTCGAGCATCTCGTCGCGCTCTTCACCTTCCATTTGGGCTGCCTCGGCCTCGAGCTGAACACTGATGGGCAGTACGTCGGCCGCACCGGGAAGCTCGGCCCGCACCCGTTCGGCGATGGCCTCGGCATCGTCGAGCTGATCCTCGCCGACGTTCACCACCGCCATGACCGGCTTGTTGGTCAACAGGAAATGGGTGCGAAGGGCCTCGCGCAGCACTGGCGACACGGTCGACCGGAACAGTGGGGTGCCTTCGGACAAGACCGCGAGGGCAGCGTCGAGCGCTTCGACTTCGGTCATCAGCTCGGCGTTGCGAGGTTCTGCCTTGAGCGCCTTGCGGCGCCGCTCTATGCGGGTCTCGACGGCTTCCAGATCGGCCAGCGTCAGCTCGATCTCGACAATCCTCAGATGCTCGAGAGGGTCGGACGGGCCGGGTACGTCACCGTCGGGGAACGCCCTCAGGACGAAGACCACTGCGTCGACCTCGCGGATGCCGGCCAGGAACTTGTTGCCCAACCCCTCGCCCTGCGAAGCACCCTCGACCAGGCCTCCGATGTCGACGAACTGGGTCGTGGCATGAACGATGTTCCTGGACTTGGACATCGCCGCCAGGGCATCGAGGCGTTGATCGGGCACCCGTGCGACACCGACGTTGGGGTCGGTGGTGGCAAACGCGTACGGAGCAGCCAGTGCCCCGCCCCCGGCAAGGGCGTTGAACAACGATGATTTGCCGGCGTTGGGCAGGCCTACGAATCCGAAGCGTTCCATGAGGTGGGGAGGTTACCTGCACCTGTTCCGATCGCTTTGCGCGTCGGGTCGCAAGGGTTTCGATTCGAGCCCATTTGCACTACCCTTTCGAGCCTTATGAGCAAGAAGACCAAGAAGCGCAAGCTGCGCGCTCGCCGCAACAAGGCCAACCACGGCAAGCGCCCCAACACCGGCCGCGGCTGACAGTGGTCGACGCGGCTGACGCGACGCCGCGTCCCCGTCTCCTCGAACTCCGCATCCATGGTCCGGTCGATCCCTGGATCGACCTCGGCTTCGACATACAGGCCCCGAACGAGTCCGGCTCACCGGACTCGTTCGCGCGCACGCGTGTCGGCACCATGACGTTGGTGTTCGACGAGCCCGCGTCGACGCCCAACATCGCCGGATGGTGCTTCGATTCGCCGACGACCACCGAGCCCATAGACGGCCTGTCCGTAATGGCCCCAGCCGGCGACCCCACGCGGCCCATCGTCCACCCCAACGGAGCCACCTCGTTCGACCACCTGGTGGTCAGAACCCCCAACGTCCAGCGCACCCAGAGCGCCCTCGAACGCAGCGGATTCGACCTGCGCCGCGTTCGCGACGCCGGCGCTGCCGATGCCCCTATCGTGCAGTCGTTCTATCGCCTCGGCGAGGTGATCCTCGAGGTCGTGGGGCGCCCAGACGACGACGGCGACGGACCGTCGAGTTTTTGGGGTCTGGTTGCAAACGTCGACGACATCGATGCCCTCGACCTGCCATCGACCGCCATGTCGACTCCGCGAAACGCCGTACAGCGCGGCCGTCGCATCGCAACCGTTCGCCCTGAGGCCGGGTTGGGAATAGCCTTCGCATTCATGGACGATCGCGCGAGCACCGAGCCTTCTTGACATGCTCGACCATGTATTCACTGACGCGATTGGCGCCATCCGTGATGCGTTCGAACGTGCGCTGCTCGAGCGACAGGCCTTCGAAGAGCGCTTCAACGTAGACGTGCTGCTGGGCGACACCACCTGGGAAACCACCTACTGCCTGCCCGGCGAGGGCGACGACCCCAGGGTTCAGGTCGACATAACCATGGTGTGGCCGACGTGGGCCCAGACCGCGTATCGGTCGTGGTACATCGGCGAAGACATAGACGATCCGCCTCGAATCAGCATCGAGCTGGCGTTTCGTGTGCAACACCTGGCAACACGCCCCGACCCCGCTGCCCTGCTGGCTTCCTTCCCCGATCGCTCGGCCGACATCGGCCCAGATCCGCTGCGTCGCGACACCACCACACTCGAGCTAATCCACGATTTCGACATGATCGAGCAGGGTTGGGCCATCGAGACGACGTTCGTAGGCGACTACGAGCTGCCCGAGTCGGCCCTGGCCGACGGCTCAGAGATCGACGAGCACCTCGGTGGGCTGGGCGTATGGATTGCCTCGCTGCTGGTGAAGCTGGGCGACCTGGACGTCGAGTATCTGTCGCGCGAAGACTGACCTCGCCGCCTCGTCGGTGCCCGATCAGCGCCGCAGAGACCCGGGATCTTCCATCCGGGTGGCGATGACATCCAACACTGCGTCGGCAAGCCAGGCGCCCGCCGTTGTCGTGTAGTGCACACCGTCGCCGGCCCTCACCTGGTGGCTTCGGCCGTCCGGACCTTCGAGGTTCAGCGCGAAACCACCCTCGGGCCCGACGAACATCGAGTACGCGTCGACATATTCGACATGGTCGTAGCCTGCCGCCAGCTCCGAGGTGATTTGGTTTGCAGCCTCGATGGCGGGCTTGATGTTGGCCGGCTGCACCGGGGGCATCCCGATCCAGATGACCAACGGCCCACCCGACAACGACGAGAAGATCGCGTTGACCCGGCTTCGGTACTCGGCGTTCCACTCGGGCGAGGCCACGTCGTGTTCATACACGAAGCGCTGGGCATCGTTGCCGCCCATGGTCAACACGACGACATCAAAACCTTCGGGGGCCACATAGTTCGCAACCCGACCGGGCCAGTCATAGAACGCCCGGTTGACGATGCCCGTCGAAATGTGGGTGTCGCCCGTTACAGAGATGTTTGCGTCCGCCTGGTCGAGACCCCACCTGGGGGCGTCGGACAAGGAGTCTCCACCCACGTACACCGTGAGAGGATCATCGCCCGAGGGGGTGCGCACGATGGCTGTCGGACCCGAACCGATAGTGGCCACGATGGCGTCTATCGTCGCCGGATCGGCCGGGTCGATCTGGGCGTCGGGGCTGTGGACGACTCCGGGCTCGGGGGCGACCTGATCGCCGCCAGACGCCTCGCCGGCGGCGGTGTCGGTGGGCGGCGCAGCCGGAACGGGCTCGGGCTGGGCGATGTCTTCGCTGGGGGAGGCAATCTCTGGCTGGGCCGGTTCTGACTGGGCCGGTTCTGA
>JAGQSP010000444.1:4454-7141 GCA_020439485.1 Acidimicrobiales bacterium
GGCGACACCGCAGCCATCAGCACCGTGGGCTTGGTGATGGTGAGGGCCATCGGAACCTGAGGCTGGCTGTCGCCCGGAGCCTGCTGTGACTCGACGTCGATGTAGTCGATGCGAAGCTCGTCGTCTGGTTGACGCGACAGAACGGCCGTGATGGCCAACACCAGTAGGCCGACGACAAGGACGATCACTATGAGACGCACCCTGTCGCGACGTTCCGATGCCAGGAAGTGGCCACCTGCGTCGCGGCCCGGCCCCTTCCATCGCCGATCTGTGCCCGAGGCGTGATACACCTTGCGCGACTTCATGGCGTCACCGTTGCAGCCGCTGTGGTGGTCGTGGTCTCGGCCACACCAGACTGCAGGTCGACATAGGTTCCCAGCAGATCGAGAACGGCATCGGCGAGCAGATCGCCGCCAGGCCGAGACAGGTGCACGCCGTCCTGCTGTCGCATGTTGCGAAGCTCGCCGTCGAGAGCGGTGAGGTAGGCCTCGTACTGACCCGACCCATTGGCGAACAGGTCGCGGGTGTCCATGTAGACCACGCGCTCATACGCCTGAGCCTGTGAGCGATATATCTCGTTCAGCCGGTCCATCCGGGCGTCGAAGTCGGCCGAACGCATCACCGGTTGCCCGACCCAGATGACGAGACGATCGGAACCCTCGGTGAGCTGATTCATCGTGAAGCCGACGCGGCTGGAGTACTCGGCGACCCACTCGTCTTCGAAAGGCTGGAACACGCCGGTGGACAACTCCATGCCCTGGGCGTCGTTGGCGCCGAAAATCACGACCATCACCTCTGGACCCCCATCGGAGATGATTTCGGCGAAGTGAGACGGCCAGTTGAAGAAGTCTGGTCGGGTCAAGCCCGTAGAGATGCGGTAGTCCAGCTCGGGCGAGATCACACCGGAGTCACTGGCCATACGCACGAACGACTCGCCGAACACCTGCGCCATGGAGTCGCCACCGACCCACACGTCGAGCGGGCTCTCGGCGGTGGGCACCCGGGGAGGCACGGTCGTGGTCGTGGTGGTCGACGTCGTAGTTGTTGTTGCGGCCTCCTGCGGGGCCGTCGAGCCGGTAGTCGCCCCACCGTTCGAGCCGTCGGGCGAAGATGTCGACGACGGTGCCCGAGTAGCGTCGCCGGCGCCGGCCGCCTGACCCGATTCCGCCACAACCTCGAAGGCGTCCGAGCCGTCGGAGAAATCGCGACCGAGGGCCGCATCAGCGGCGCGGCGAGGCAGCGTGAGGCCGACGGCTGAGGCGAAGCTGCTGACCGGCTCCCAGACGGCGAGCGACATGTCGCGGCCGGTGCCAAACGGCTTGCGTTCGGCGTCCCTGACCAACTGTTCGGAGTTCAACAGCATTGCCACCAGCAATGCGATGAGGCCCGCACCCAGCGCCTTGCCAGCCGGAATCGTCGGCGATGGCTGCCGACCTGGCGCATTCGCCGGTCGCTGTCGCCTTGGCATCTTGGCCGAACGCGGGGCGCGGCCGCTTGCCTGCTGTCGGTGCGGCAGGTCGGGTTCGGGGCGCGTCACGTCACCGACCGGCCTGTGCAGACCGCTGACGTAACCCGGTCCGGCCCGATGACCGCCGTCGTCTGCTGGTTCGGGGGGCGACTGCCTCTCTGGGGCCATAGACGGCCCTGACGCTAGTCCAGAAACAACGCCCCACGACATCGCCAAACACCCGTTTTGCTTGGTTTGAGGGCGAATCGGGTCAGAACTGGAAGTAGATGAACGGGGCGACGCCCTCGGGTCCCAGGACATCGACGAGCACGATCGCAAATCCCAACGCAACACCCTGCCAAACCCAGCTGAGCCGGCTGAACTCGAGCTGGAGGCCATCGACCACCGGGGCGGGCACGAACTGGCTGACCAGCATCAACACGATGGTCAGGACCAACAGCGTTGTCACCAGGGGGCTGGGGCCCGCCGCCCATCCGAGGATGCGCCCGATCATCGAGGTTGCGATCTCGAAGGTCTCGGCACGAAAGAAGATCCAAGCCAGACACACGACGTGGAAGGTGTAGAGCCACCGCAGGGCCTTGGACAGCGCCTCGGGCAACACCGGCCCTTCGACCCGCCTTCGCCAGATGGTGCTGACGAACCGCTCGGCTGCGAGAACCCCGCCGTGGATGGCGCCCCACACGACGAAGTTCCAGGCGGCGCCGTGCCACAAACCGCCCAGCAACATGGTGAGAAACAGGTTGCGGTAGGTGAACAGGGTGCCGCGCCTGTTGCCCCCGAGCGGTATGTACAGGTAGTCGCGCAGCCAGTTCGACAACGTCATGTGCCAACGGCGCCAGAAATCCTGGATCGACAGCGCCCGGTAGGGAGCATCGAAGTTCTGGGGAAACCGAAAGCCCATCAGCAAGGCGACCCCGATGGCAATGTCGGTGTAGCCGGAGAAGTCGGCGTAGATCTGAATGGCGTAGGCATAGACGGCGAACAGAACCTCGGCGCCGCTGTAGGCGTCTGGGAGGTTGAAGACCTCGTCGACGATGGCCGACGCCAGGAACGTCGAGATCACGACCTTCTTGAACAAGCCGGCGAAGATCAACCTGAAGGCTTCTGCGGTGGGCACCGATCGCGGGTCTGGGTGTGTCAGCAGCTGCGGAGCGAACTCCGATGCCCTGACGATCGGCCCGGCCACCAACTGGGGGAAGAACGACAAGTAGACCCCGAC
>JAGQSP010000445.1 GCA_020439485.1 Acidimicrobiales bacterium
TGTAGATCTCGCCGCCGAAGTCGATGGCGTGCATCATCTGCTTGCCCTCGCGCTCGTTGAACGCCAGCACCTCGGGTATCTCTTCGGTCAGCAGATACATGTGCTCCATGGCCAGCAGTGGCAACTCGAGCCCCACCATGCGGCCCACCTCGCGAGCCCACAAACCCCCTGCGTTCACGACGTGTTCGCAGTGGACTGTGCCCTTGTCTTGGTCGGTGTTGGTGTCGTAGACGGCGAGGTCCCAGCCGCCGTCGGCGGCCCTGGCGATCGAGCGCACCCAAGAGTGTCGATGGGCTTGGGCTCCCATGTTGCGTGCGCAGGTCAGGTAGGCGTGGGTGATCTGGCTGGGGTCGAGGTGGCCCTCGTTGGCGTCCCACATCGCTCCCACGAAGTACTGAGGGTCCAGAATCGGCAGCAGTTCCTTGGCCTCAGCGACGCTGATCAGCTCGGTCTCCATGCCCAGATAGCGGCCTCGGGCGTGGCTCATCTTCAACCAGTCGAGGCGTTCTGGGGTGTCGGCCAGCATGACCCCGCCGGTGATGTGCAGCGATGCGTCGATGCCCGATTCGCGCTGCAGTTCGTCGTAGAGCTGGATCGTGTACTGCTGCAACTTGGCGACGTTGGGGTCGCCGTTGAGGGTGTGCATGCCGCCCGCCGAGTGCCACGTCGACCCCGCAGTGAACTCGGTGCGCTCCAGCAGCATGGCGTCGGTCCAGCCCGCCTTGGCCAGGTGATACAGCACCGACGCGCCGACGACACCTCCGCCGATGACAACTACCTGGGCCTGGTCTTTCATGGGTTCCTCTCGATCGCCGGAGGGTTGGGGTTGGGTCCTGTGCCGAGGCGGGCTGCCTCGGTGCTGTCGTCGCCTCCAGGCACCACCAGATCGGCGGGCGACCGGGCGGTCATGCAGTCGGCCAGCATGTTGTGAAAGCGGTGCAGCGGCTCTTCGAATCGAGGTGCCAGAGGCCCGGCGGGTGCGCCACCACGCGCCAGGCCGCGCTGACTGCGCTGGCATATGTCGATGTCTTCGTTGTTGACGTCGATCCAGAAGCCCAGGGTCGCAGAGAGGTCGTCTGGCCCCAGTTGGGGGGTCGAGGGCGGCAGCAGCAGGGTGCAGGTCTCGCGAGTGCGGCCGGGCGCCAGCGGTTCGAGCCGCATGTGGAACACGTGGTTGGGCAGCACCGACAGCATCGTGTTCGGGTAGATGGCAACGAAGCGGCCGCTGGTGGCGTCTGAGTCGTCGAGGCCCGTCGCCGGAGGCAGCACCAGCCAGTCGTCGCGCACATCGCCGCTGACCGGCGTGGTGGTCTGACCGCAGTACATGCCAGGACCCTGATAGCGATAGTGGTCTTTCACCCGGCTGACCTTGGCCAGATCCGGGTGCACCCAGGTGAGGTGGTAGTACTCCTGGAAGTTCTCGCTGATGAGCTTCCAGTTGGCGTCGACCTCGACCGTGATCTGATGTGCGATTCGCCAGCCGTCGAGGCCGTAGCCTGACATGCGCCGGGGCAGGTCGCCGAGCCACACGTCCAGCGGGGGAGTGCGCTCGTCCAGGCAGGCGAACAACAGCACACCCCAGGTCGCAACCCTCACGGTGAGCAGCCCGTAGTCGCCCGGATCGAAGTCGTCGCGGGGCACCTCTTCGAAGAACGGGGCGGCGATCAGGTCGCCCGAGCTCGAGTATCCCCACCGGTGATACGGGCAGCGAATGGTGCCGGCGATGGTGCAATCGGACTCGGCCAACTCTGTGCCGCGGTGGTGACACGAGTTGCGAAAGCCGCGCAGCTCGCCATCTTCGCCCCTGGTGATCAGAACCGAGACAGCTCCGACCTGGCGCACCAGCATTGGCCCCGGTTCGGCGACCTCGGCGGCCAGGCCTACGGTCACCCACGATCTTGCGAAGACGGCTTCTTGCTCGAGCTCGTAGAAGCGCTGGTCGGTGTAGGCGCAGGACGGCAGTCCCATGGCCGCGGTGATGGGTGCTCTGGTGTTGACCCAGGCCTGTTCCGACTGCCAGTCGGTCGTGTCGATCGCCACGGCGTGGCCCCCTTTCGTGACGTCAGAAGTCGGTGGCCACCCCGCCCTCGGCGACGCGACGCTCTACGAACTCGTTCAGTTCGGCACGTACGGCGTCGTCGAGCACCGGCGGCTCGTAGGTTGCCAGCAGCTCGTCCACTCGGCGTTCGGCGTGGTCGTACGACGTCGGTGCGCCGGCCTCGTGCCACGACTCGTAGTTGCGCCAGTCAGAGATCATCGGGCGGAAGAACGCGTCGCGGTAGCGGTCCTGGGTGTGCTGGGTTCCGAAATGGTGGCCTCCGGGGCCGACCTCGGCGATGGCGTCGACGGCTCGGGTGGCGTCGTCGACCACCAGCGGTTGGAGGAACTTGGCCACCATCCCCAGCAGGTCGGCATCGATGACCATCTTCTCGGGCGAGGCGTGCAGCCCGCCCTCCATCCATCCGGCGCCGTGGAACACCACGTTGGCGCCGCCCATGATGGCGCCCCACAACGAGAACACGCTCTCGTAGCCGGCCTGGGTGTCGACGGTGTTGGCTGCGCACACGTTCGAGCTGCGATAGGGAATGCCGTAGCGGCGGGCGAGTTGGCCACCCAACATCGCTGCCTGCATGAACTCGGGAGTGCCAAATGCGGGCGCACCCGACTGCATGTCGACGTTGCTGGTGAACCCGCCGTACACAACAGGCGAACCCTTGCGCACCAGTTGGGTGAACGCGATTCCTGCCAGGGCCTCGGCGTTTTGCTGCACTACGGCCCCGGCGATGGTCACTGGCGCCATCGCCCCGGCCAGGGTGAACGGCGTGAGGATGATCACCTGGTTTCGGGCCGAATAGCGGATGATGCCTTCGAGCATGGGCGTGTCGAGCCGCAGCGGTGAGCTGGCGTTGATGACGGTGTGAACGATCGGATGGGTGTCGACCTCGTCGTGGGTCAGCCCGCGCACGATGCGGAGCATCTCCAGGCAGTCGTCGTTGCGTTGGCCCCCTAGCGAGTAGGCATTGACCGCCTTGTCGCTGAGGGTCAGCAGGTCTCGGGTGGCCTCCAGATGGCGAATCGAGGGGTGCAGATCGATGGGTTCGACCGGATAGCCGCCATGGCTCTGTACCACGTTCAGCTGCTGGGTCAGCCGAACCAGCTTCTGGAAGTCGGCGCGGTTGCCGCTGCGGCGCCCGCCTCGGCGATC
>JAGQSP010000446.1 GCA_020439485.1 Acidimicrobiales bacterium
CAACAGATGCCAGTTGGTCGACTGGGTCGCCGACGCCAACGCAACAGCGAACTCGTCGAGGTCACCCGACTGGAGTGGCGGAACCAACGGCTGGTCCAACGCAGGCAGAGCGGTATCGAGTTCGCCCAACCATGCAACCGAGATCTGGCCGCACCGCCTGACCAGGATGGGTGTAGCGCTGCCGGGGAGTTCGACGACGCCACGCTCGAGGTCGAGGACCTCATCCGGAATCCACGAGTAGTCGTCGGGTCCGACGATCAGCCGGCGCTGAAGGGCTGTCGACTGGTAGATCGGCTTCGAGTCTCGAACAACGACGTAGATCCAGCGCCTGTCCATCGACCGCAACACCGAGTCGAGGCACCCCGCCATGCGGATGCGTGCGGTTGCATCGACGCCGCGCGATCGCCAGTCGACGGCGTCGGTTCGAGCCAAGTCTGGGTTGAGGTTGAGGCGGGGCCTTCTCGGTGCGGTCATCGATGGTCCTCGGCGAGATATGCCTCGTAGCGGTCTGGGTCGGTCCAAGCACCTGTGCGGTCGGCGAAGCGCCGGGCCACCTCGTGCATCCACGAGGTGTTGCCGTTGCGTGCCCCGGTGGACGACACGTCGCCCAGGTGTTTGGCGACATCGAGTTCGAGTTCGGGTGGGGTATGTGCAGGCGGTCGGGGTGCTACAGCCACTTCTGGCAGCCTGCCCAGCGCAGCGTCTCGTCGGGCGGCATCGTCGGCGTAGAACGACAGCTCGTGGATCTGGTGCCACTTGTCTGCGCCCATCACCAGCAGGTCGTAACCCTCGGCGATGTCGGCCAGCAACCGGTCGCTGGTGATGATGAGATCGAGCCAGTCGTATTGTGCGACGACTTCGGCAAGCACCTGAACCCGGTGCTCGAAGGTAGGGCGCTCGACCGTGTCTTTACCCAGCGGGGTCCGCGAAATCGCCAGGTGCAGCCGATCGAGGTTGCGATCTTCTCTGGCGGCCTCGGCGATAGCCAGGTGAGCCACTGTGAACGGGTTGAACGAGCCTGGGTAGACGCCGACGCGCATGGTGGTGCTCGTCATCTCAGTAGCCCGCCTCGACATCGACCAGGCCCAGCAGATGACCCAGGTCTGCGGGGGCGTCATCGGCGCAGAACAGTGCGACGTTGCGCCTGACCCGATCGGCCAGCAGCGGCAGACCCATCTCGGGTGTGTTGCCTACGTGGGGTGTGATGAGGCAGCGGGGCTCGGTCCACAGAGGATGTCCCTCGGGCAGCGGCTCTGGGTCGGTGACGTCGATCGCTGCGCCACCGATAGAGCCGTTGGCCAGTGCTTCGACCAGATCGTCGGTAACCACATGAGCGCCACGCCCGACGTTGACCAACCACGCGTGCGACGGCAGTGCGTTGAACACGTCGCGATCGATGAGGCCGCGGGTCTCGTCGGTGAGGGCCCAGGCCACGACCAACAGGTCGGTTTCGGGCAGTACACCTGCGAGGTCCGCGGTGGCGATGGTGCGGTCGGCCGACGGGTGGCGTTCGGCGCTGCGGCGCACGACCGTGGTTTGGCAGTCGAAGGGTGCCAACAGGTCGAGGAGTTCGTCTGTGATGCCACCTGCGCCGAGGATGGTGACCCTGGCGCCCAGCAAGTTGGTGCCAATGGGTCTGGACCAAGAGCTGGCCCTGGCGTATTGGTGCAGGTTTCGAAAGCCTGCCAGCGCGCAGGCCAACACGTGCTCGGCGACTGGCCTGGCGTAGACGCCCTTGCCGCAAGTCCACACCAAGCGTGGATCGAGATGTTGGACGAACGTCTCGATGCCGGCATAGGGCAACTGGACCCAGCGAACGTTGTGTGCCTGTTGGATTATCGACGGGAAGGTGTCGGCCGCAGCAGGGTCGGCGAATATGAGCGCCTCGGCCTCGGCCAGGTCGCTGACCCGAGCCCCGGCGCGCTCGACCGCCTCGGCCAGTGCCTGGTGCATGGCGGGGCGAGTGTTCGGTGCGACTGCGATGGGTCTTTGTGGCATTTGGTATCTGCCGGCTTGCTTGCTGGCGCCCAGGTCTGCTTGCCGGCTCCGTCTAGTGTGCCCAGAATCGAGAATGATCGCCCAGGCACGTTGGTTTTGGAAGTGTGTCAGAACACAGTTAAGCCCCCCGTAAGACGCACAACCCACATCGCTGTGGCGCTGGCGCTGTGGGTGATCGCATCGTGCTCGGGGGCATCGACTCCGACTTCGGACGGTGATGAAACGACGTCGACCACCGACGATCCCGCCCAGGTGGCAGAGCTGGTCGACGCGATGGCCACGGTGTTCGAGACCGACGGCGTTCTGCCCATAGACGCTGCCGTGGCCCGCTGCATCGCGGCGGGCACGGTCGATGTAGTGGGCGTGGGCCCTCTGGCCGAAGCCGGGGTGACCGCCGCGGACCCTGACGGCCCCGACAACGACCCCTATGCCCGGCTGTCGCGAGAACAGATCGACTGGGTGGTGGCGGTTTGGTCCGGCTGCACAGATGTAGCCGAACTGGTTCAGCGAGCCTTGCTGGCCGGAGGCCCCGCCGACATCGACCCCGCCATAACAGACTGCCTCGGCTTCGGGCTATCGGGCGGGTTGGCCGAGGCGTTCCTGGCTGACGCCCTGGCCGACGAAACCGCCCCCGGCGGTGCCATGTCAGACGTTCTGCGCCTGGTCGACGGATGCAGCATCGGTGCGGCTCGGGCCGAGCTAGAGGGTGTTCAACCCGGCCTGTGGCCGTGGCTCACGGTGTCGCTGCCCGGCTACGAGTCGACCCTGCTGACCGATGAAGCCACCGCTGGGCTGGGGGTAGAGGGGGCGCTGGCCGGGGGTTCCGGCGTGTACCTGGAAGCTCTCGAGGTGTCAGACGCCGACGGTCAGTTCGCTGCGGTGTTGGTGGTTGCGGGAATCGACGAGACTCTGTCGGGTGGCATCGACACCGACATCTACGCGGCCAACATCATCGGTTCTGCGGGCGACTCTGAGGTGTTCCCGATAGAGCTGCCGGGCGGAGCCAACGTGGTGGGCTGGGAAGACGTCGACAACGAGGTCGTCTATCTGGTGTGGACCGGCAGGCGAGTGGTGGTGTTTGCCACAGGACCCATCGCCACCGCCGACGTGCTGTCGTTGTACGCGGAACTGGTGCCGGCGCCGTGACCGGATGGATCAGAGGTCGCGCAGTCGCCGGGTGAGATGGGGGTTGGCACCCAGCGCGGTGGTGACCTCGTGACTCAGCCCGTGGGCGAGGTTGTCCCAGGTGCGGTCGATCAACTCGGCAAGCACCTGGTGGCCGGTGCTGACACCGATCAGTCTGGCGTCGGCGTAGGTGCGCTCGGCCAGGCGGGTGAGGCCGACCAGAGCCGACGCGAGGCCCAGATCCAGCGGGGCGGCACCCGCAGCACGTGCAGCCTTGACCCGGTCGGCGGTGTCGTTGATGTTGTACGCGACGAGCGTGTCGATGCGGGCGTCGTAAACGGCCCTGGGGTGTCCGCCACGCTTGATCGACAGGGCCAGTGCAGCCGATCTGGCCGCCTCGCGGGTCAGGCGCACGATCTGCACACGGATTCCCGCGAACCAAGCGTCTCTGCGGGTTTGGAACTCGGGCGGGGTTGGTGGGACGTGGCTGTTGTCGATGGTGAGCCGGCTCTCGACTGTTAGATCGATGAGGGTGCGATCGTACGCTGCGCGCCTGGACGGGTCGGAAAGCACCTTCCATGCCTCGTTGACCCCTGCCATGACACCGGGATCGATGTTCGAGTTGGCGTCGGGGTGATAGCGCTTGGCCAGCTCGCGATAGGCGCTGCGAAGGGTGCTGGCGTCGGCGTCGGGCGTGCACCCGAGGCGGTCGTAGAGGGTGGAGACGCCGGACACGCAGGCCAGCGTAGCGACGCGCGGCCCTCGATGAAGAACACATGAAGCCCGACCTCACGATCACATCATCGTGACCCGTCAAAGTCGCTGACATGAGCGAAGTCGAGGCCACACCACGCAACGTCGCCCACCTGTTCAGGCGGGCGGCCTGGGGAGCGACACCCGAACAGATCTCGGCGTGGGCCGACGGAGGCGACATCGAGAACCTGGTGCGCGCCCTGCTGGACTGGAACGCGGCACCGCCCGCGGGCTCGCCCGATCGACGTACCCAGGGCGACTCGGTAATCCTCGATCACGAGTTCCATCTGTGGTGGTGGCATCTGGCCGTCACCTCGCCGACACCGGCCATAGAGAGGCTGGCGTGGTTCTGGCACGGCCATTTCGCCACCTCGCTGCGCAAGGTCGAATGGGCCGACCTGATGCACCAGCACATGGTGATGCTGCGCCGTCACAGCCTGGGCGGCATCGACGAGATCCTGAGCGCCGTCACCCACGACCCAGCGATGAACATCTGGCTCGACCTGCACCTGAGCGAGGTCGGGGCACCCAACGAGAACTATGCCAGGGAGCTTCTGGAGCTGTTCTCGATGGGAGCAGGCAACGGCTATGGCCAGCTCGATGTAGCCCAAGCGGCAAGGGCCCTGACCGGCTATGCGCTGCGATACGAAGAGCAGTGGCGGCCGATGGGCACCCAGCTGTTGCCCGAGCTGCACGACTTCGGACGAAAGACCTTCCTGGGTGTGACCGGCGATCTGTCGGCCGACGACCTCATCGCGACGATAACGGCCAGGCCCGAGTGCCCCGAGTTCATCGCGACCCGGCTGTGGACGCGATATGCGGGGACGCAGCCCACCCCCCAGACCCTGGCGCCGATCGCCTCGGCGCTTGCAGGCCCCGACGGATCGATTCACGACGGGTTGGTGACGCTGTTGACCAGCCCCGAGTTCTATTCGAACGAAGTGATGACCGGTCTGGTGACCCAGCCGGTCGAGATACTGGTGCGAACCGCGCGCAACTTCGAGATAGAGATGCTCGACCCCAACGGCCGGGCGTTCGACTATGGCGACGACGGCGATCTCGAGAACCCCGAGGTCTGGGATTCGCTGGCCATCAGCTGGTGGGCCGAGCGGATGGGCCAGGAGCCCGCCTACCCGCCCAACGTCGGCGGCTGGGCCCACAACGAACCGTGGCTCGACGCCAACAGGTCGGCAGCCAGGTTGGTGGTGGGGCGCGAAATCGGCTGGCACATCGTCGAATCGGAAAGCCGTATAGCCCAACGGCTGGCCGCTCATACGTCGCCAAAGAGGCTGGCCGAGGCGGTGCTGCGTCAGTTCGGCCTGGTCGAGTGGTCCGAAGACACCGTAGATGCCGTGGCCACAGCCGCCGCCGCCGACGGCTGGATCGCCGTCGAACACGCAATAGCCGCAGCTTTCGTCAGCCCGGAGGTAGTACTGGCATGAACCGATTCGATACCA
>JAGQSP010000447.1 GCA_020439485.1 Acidimicrobiales bacterium
CCATACCCACAGCACGACCTGTTCTGGCGTATCGCCAGCCAGGGGGCCATGCGCCGGGGCCGGTTCAAGTACGTGCGCGACCTTCGGCCGAGGCCGGTGTTAGGGGCCTGGCCCAGGTACCCAGGCGAGTACCACCTGCTATATGACGTGACGGTCGACGGGCGCGAGGCAGCCCAGATAGCCAGGCATCATCCCGACATCGTCGCCGAGATGAGCCAGGCGTGGGATGTGTACGACGCCGACCTGTTGACGTATCCGCCCAACCACCCCAACCTCCCTCGACACGCGTCTGCCGGAAAGCCGGCCGTCAGCCAACCCGACTGACCGGGGCGCCCGCCTCGGGCCGCGGCGGTGATCAACGAGTGCGCTCGGACGGTGTCCAGCGCCTACGCTGCGGGCGTCCACGACAGGGGAGGGGTCATGCGGATTTCGGTCTCGATAGGCAGCGCGTACTACGACGGTGAAAACTGGCAGGACGTCGTCGAGTATGTGAAGGCCGCCGACCGTCTGGGCGTCGACAGCGCCTGGTCGGCCGAAGCATGGGGTATGGAGGCGGTCACCCCGCTGGCCTACATGGCCGGCATCACCGAACAGATCAAGCTCGGCAGCGGCATCATGCAGATCAACGCCCGCACACCGGGCACTGCGGTGCTCACCGCTCTGTCGATGGCCCAGATCTCAGGCGACCGTTTCATACTGGGACTCGGCGTCAGCGGCCCCCAGGTTGTCGAGGGTTGGCACGGCGTGGGTTTCGCAAAGCCGCTCGGGCGCTTGCGCGAGTACATCGAGATCGTGCGCATGGGGCTCAGGGGCGAACGGTTGGTCTATGAGGGTGAGCACTATGTGTTGCCCCGACCGGGTGGCGAGGGCAAGGCCCTCAAGTCGTCGATCCCGCCTCGCCCCGACCTGCCCATCTATCTGGCGACTTTGGGCCCCAAGGCGCTGGAGCTGACGGGCCAGTTGGCCGACGGCTGGCTGGGTACCTCGTTCATTCCCGAGGCCGCCGACACCATGATCGGCAAGATCGCCGCAGGCGCCGAGGCCGCTGGTCGCTCCATCGACGACATCGACATCCAGGTCAACGCCACCATCGAGGTTTCCGACGACGTCGACTCGCTGATCGCCAAACACAAGCCGGGCATGGCATTCACCTTGGGAGGCATGGGATCGGCCAGCACGAACTTCTACAACGCGGCGATCTCGCGAGCCGGGTATTCGGACATCGCCGCCGAGGTGCAGCGCCTGTGGGTAGAGGGTGACAAGGCGGCGGCAACCGCAGCAGTCCCAGACGAGTTGGTGTTGGCAGCAAACATCATCGGCACGCCAGACATGGTTCGCAGCCGCATTGGCGTGTACCGAGACGCAGGCGTCAAGTGCCTGCGGGTTCGGCCCGTTGGCAAGACCCCTGCCCAGCAGATCGAACACCTCGAGATGGTCATGGACCTGGTCGACTGATCCCCGCCGTGGGTGGGTGCCAGGCACCCACCCACGGCGCAGGCGATATCAGGTGGGAATCTGGGTCCAGGGGACGTCCTTGTCGACACGCACGTCACCGGGCAGGCCCAGCACCCTTTCGCCGAGGATGTTGCGCATGATGTCGGACGTACCACCCTCGATGGTGTTGGCCTGAGAACGCAGGAACCAGCTGCTGAGCGTCCAGTGGGCGCGGCCGCCTTCTTCGGCATCTCGGTTCAGCGGATAGCCGGGCTCGTGGATCATCCCGTCAACGCCCAGCAGATCCATGCACGTGTTCCAGATGCGCTGGTTGAGTTCGGCCGACGCCAGCTTGCCCACCGACCCCTCTGGGCCGGGGTTGCCCATCTTGGCGTTGGCGCGCGCCCGCAAAGTGGTGAGGCGGCCGACCTCGGCCTCGATCCACAGCCGGGCCACGCGATCTTGCATGGACCGGTGGGCCACAGGGTCGAGCGACCCGGCCCGTTCGGCCCACAGGTGGACGAGTTGGCTGATGTTGCCAGAACCCTTCGGTGCGGTGCTGCCGCCGAGGGCGACGCGCTCGTTCATGAGGGTGGTTGTGGCCACCCGCCAGCCGTCGCCGACATCGCCCAGCAGATTCGAGTACGGCACCCGCACGTCGTCGAAGAAGACCTCGTTGAATTCGGCGCTGCCGGTGATCTGGTAGAGCGGCCTGATCTCGACCCCGGGCGAGTGCATGTCGAGGATGAAGTACGACAGTCCGCGGTGCTTGGGGACGTTGGGATCGGTCCGCACCAGCAGCATCCCGTAACGCGACACGTGGGCACCGCTGGTCCACACCTTCTGGCCATTGACGATCCACTCGTCGCCGTCGCGCACGGCACGGCTCGACAGGCCGGCCACGTCAGAGCCGTGCGACGGCTCGCTGAACATCTGGCACCAGATGTCCTCGCCGGTGAAGATGCGCTTCAGATACTTCTGGTGGTGTTCTTCCGAACCGTAGGTCAGCACGGTCGGCAGTCCCATGCCGATTCCGATGGTGTTGATCGAAAGGGGGTGGAAGTTGCGCCCGGCGTCGCGAATGGTGCGCTCGACGACCGTCTGCAGTGACGGCGACGCGTCGAGACCGCCCTTGCCCACCGGAAACTGCACCATCGCCAGGCCCGCGTCCCACAACGCTCCTCGAAACGTGACCTCGTCGGCGTCGATACCGACCTGATCGATGACTTCGCGGGTGAGCTGAGCGATCTGTTCTTCGGTCATCGCACCAAGCTAGATCGCGGCGAAGGCACCGACGCCATTTGAAAAGCCTCTCTCACACTGCCAAAATGCTTAGAGGGGCTAAACAAGGGGATGAAACCAATGACGATCACCGACTCTCCATCGGTTCCAATGCCAGAGGGCTTGGTTCAAGGGCCGGCCGCTTGGTACGGCCGAGACCTCGAGGCAGACGGTTCGTGGCTCGAACACCTCAGCGAAGACGAGATCTCCGAGATCCTCGCTGCCGTCGAATCGGTAAACCAGCGAGGCCTGGCCATGCTGGACATGACGGCGGCCGACTTTCCGCTGCCGACCTTGGCCGCCCGCATGCGCGGCCTCGCCCGCGAGCTCGACCAGGGCCGGGGTTTCTGGGTGCTTCGGGGCCTGCCCATCGACCAGATGACCGAGCGCGACGCAGCATTCGCCTATTGGGGTTTGGGCCTGCACATGGGCACGCCCGTGTCGCAGAACGCTCGTGGCCACCTGCTCGGCCACGTGATCGACGAGGGCGTCGACTTCAAGACCAACGCCGGGGCCAGGGGCTACCAGACCCGTCTGCGCCTCCCGTATCACACCGACAGCTCTGACGTTGTCGGCCTGCTGTGCCTGAACCCGGCCAAGTCGGGCGGGCTCAGCTCTGTTGCGTCGACCACATCGGCCTACAACGAGGTCGTCAAGCGGCGCCCCGATCTGGCTCACCTGTGGTTCGAGCAGTGGCACTTCGACCGGCGCAACGAGCAGCAGCCCGGCCAAGACCCGTTCTACTTGACTCGGCTGGCAACCTGGGACGGCAGCAACCTGTCGATCCGTTATGTGCGCAGCTTCCTCGAGTCGGCGCAGCGCCACGACGCGGTTCCCGCCCATACCGCTGACCAGACCGCGTTCCTCGAACTGGTCGACGAGATCTCCAACGAAGAAGGCTTCGCACTGAAGATGGACTTCAGGCCCGGCGACATGCAGTTCGTCTGCAACTACACGACGTTCCATTCGCGCACCGCCTACGAAGACCACGAAGATCCGGCCAAGAAGCGCCACCTGCTGCGTCTTTGGCTGACCCTGCACGAGGGCCGTCCGATCCCCGACGACTTTGGGCGCGGTGCTCAGGCTGGCAAGGCGGGTCGCGGCGGCATTGAGCCCGTGCCTGGCGTCGCCGAGGAGATGGCGGGCACCTACGCCTGACGGCGTCTAGCCAACTCGGCGAACGGCGGCAGCGGGGTCTCCCACGACCTCGCTGCGCCGCCTACACCGACGACCAACTCGATGGGGTCGTTGCCGTGGCTCGTCCACCTCAGCTGATGCGCCTCGAGTTCGATGGTTGCCCAGCTGGCACTGGCGCGGCCCTGCGTGGTGTAACTCTCGGTGAGGCTCTGAAGCGACACATACGGAACGCCGTCGATTCGCGACAGGTTGTTCCAGTGCACGTGTCCTGCAACGCAGGCGGCCACGTTGCCGGCGGCCGAGATGACCTCTTGCGCGGCTCTGGCGTTCGAGTAGCCGCCGTACTGCGGGTTGGCCTCGAAGTAGAAGTTGCCGCGCATGGAAGCCGAGTCGAGCGGTATGTGGGTGAACACGATGCTGGGTAGGTCGGTGGCGGCCAGATCCGACTGCAGCCAGGCGAGATCGTCTGGGGCGATGGTCGGTTCGTGTGCGCCAGACATCGACGGGTCGGCCTGCCAGAACACCAGATGCCAACCTGCCAGGTCGACCGAAGCCGATGCCATGGGGTGTGCGAGCAGCTCCTGGTTCTCGTCGACCGTCAGGTGAACGAGGTCGTGGTTGCCCATCAGGTGGGCCCGGGGTGCGGCGACGGCATCAAATGACCTGGCAACCGCGTCGAGCGCTGCGCGGTCGGCCTCTGGATCGGTGTCGGTGATGCGGTCGCCCAACTCGACGACCATGTCGGGTTCATAGTCGGCGACGAAGCCCGCGAAGCGATCGAGCAATTCGGGGGCCAGCGAACCCTTCTTGGTCAGAGATTCGCGGCCGCAGTGAATGTCGGTGACGAGAGCGAGTCGGAGGCAGTCTGGCATCGGCCCATCTTCGCGCGCCGACGACCCATGACTAGGGTTGGGCCATGTCACGCCGAGTCGCCCTCATCCACAACACCTCGTTCTATGTCGGGCCGCCGCTGGCCATGATCCTCGCCGAACGGGGCCACGATCTCGTTATCGGTGACCCACAAGAGGGCCTGGTCGACCAGCTCGAGCAGTTGGGCGCCAGCGTGGAGGTGGTCGAGGGCGTCGAACGAATGTCCGATCCGGACAACATCGCCAAGCTTGTGGACGCGGGCCTGCGCCGCTTTGGGCGCATCGACGCTGCTACGGCGTTCACCGGAAGGGTGGTAACCGGGTCGTTCGAGACTTCCAGCGTGGACGATCTCGACTCGGCCTACGCCGGTTGTCTACAAGAGCCGTTCCACTTCCTGAAGGCGGTGGTGCCGGTGATGGCTGACCAACGCGACGGTCAGGTTCTGCTGCTGACCAGCGCAACCGGTGCCAGGCCGACCAAGAATGCGCCGCTGTATTCGGCGGTCAGGGCCGGAGCCAACATGCTGGTGCGAAACGTCGCCGCCGAGTACGCGTCGCGCAACGTTCAGGTAAACGCTCTGGGCACCAACTTCATGGACTTCCCCGAGTTCAGGCGGGCTTCGGGTGCAGACGACCCCGACGTGAGGGCCCGCATCGAGGCGGGCGTTCCGATGCGGCGTCTAGGGACAGTCGACGAGTGCGCCGCGCTGTGCGCTGCGTTCTTGGACGGCTCCAGCCGCTTCACCACCGGTCAGTTCGTCGGGTTCGCCGGCGGGTGGGTGTAGCAGCGGGCAACGTTGGCTCCAGATCTCATCGAAAGATGGATCAAATAGAAAGTTGGACTAAGTCTAAATCGTGGCTATCCTGATCTGACGTCGAGAGTTCAGGGAGTTCCGATGACCAACGAAGACCATTTCAGCCAAGACACGGGCGCCGTCGTCGCCGCCGAACAAGACAGCACAGCGGCTGCCAAGTGCCCCGTCCTGCACAGCTCGCACTCCGCCACGGGATCGATGGCCAACCAGCATTGGTGGCCCAACCAGCTCAACCTGCGTCCGTTGGGCAAGAACTCGCCACTGATCGATCCGATGGGCGACGAATTCGACTACTCGGCCGAGTTCGAGACTCTCGACCTGGCCGCCGTCAAGGCCGACATCGAAGCCGTGCTGACCGACTCGCAAGACTGGTGGCCCGCCGACTACGGCAANNNTCATCCGCATGGCGTGGCACAGCGCCGGCACCTACCGCATTCACGATGGCCGAGGCGGAGCCAACACCGGTACCCAGCGGTTCGCCCCGCTGAACAGTTGGCCAGACAACGCCAACCTCGACAAGGCCAGGCGCCTGCTGTGGCCAGTGAAGTCGAAGTACGGGCGCAAGATCTCGTGGGCCGACCTCATGATCCTGGCAGGCAACGTGGCCCTCGAGTCGATGGGGTTCGAGACCGCTGGCTTCGCCGGAGGCCGAGCCGACGTATGGGAGCCAGAGGAGGACATCTACTGGGGCCCCGAGGACGAGTGGCTGGCAGACGAGCGCTATAGCGGCGATCGCGAACTGGCAAACCCGCTCGGCGCGGTCCAGATGGGTCTCATCTACGTGAATCCCGAGGGTCCCAACGGCAACCCCGACCCGGTTGCCGCGGCGCGAGACATCCGCGAGACCTTCGCCCGCATGG
>JAGQSP010000448.1 GCA_020439485.1 Acidimicrobiales bacterium
AGAACTCGTCCTCCAGCACCGGTACTGCGATGTTGGTAGCGGTGCCCACGAACGCGGCCAGCAACATTGCGGTCGCGGCGACAGCGAGCGCGATTCGGCTGGCGCGGCCCGAGGCCGAGGTGCTCCCCAATGTGTTCCCCCGTCTTTCCGGTAGCGGTACGAAACAGCTTCCCGGTGTCAAACACCAAATCGAGCCAGCCCGATACCGAGTACGCATTATCCGCTACGCAGGCCGCGGCGCTGGCCAATGTGAGGCAAACGGCCCTACATGAACAGAACCAGGCGCCCTACGGTCGAACGAAATCGACGGCGGAGGTCCGGCCATGACGGCATCGGATGCGGATGTGACCCCGGTCGAGTCAGGAGCTTTCGGGGTCAAGACCATTCTCGACCGGTTCTCGTTGCGAGTGCACGATCAGCCCGATCGGGTTGCACTCAGATACCGAGATGGCGACGAGTGGCGGACGATCGACTGGGGGCACTATGGCCAAGCCGTCGAAACTGCAGCGGCGGGCCTGATCGGCCTTGGAATCGAACCAGGTGATCGCGTCGGGTTGCTGTCGGCCAACCGGCCCGAATGGCACATCGCAGACCTGGCGATACTGTCTGCCGGGGCGGTGACGGTTCCGGTTTACCCAACCAGTTCTTCGTCACAGGCGGCCTACGTGCTCGAGAACTCGGGCTGTCGGGTGTGTTTCGTCGACGATCACGAGCAGCTGTCGAAAGTGCTCCTGCGCCTCGGCGACCTTCCCGCTCTGGAGCGCATCGTCTGCTTTGGTGCAACCGCAGGTCTCGACCGCGCTGACCTGCTGCTCTCGCTCGACCAACTGGCGCAGCAGGGCGCAGACCGCTCGACGGTCGTCGAGCGCATCGCGGCCCTGGGCCCAGACGACCTGGCGACGCTGGTGTACACCAGCGGAACAACGGGCCCGCCGAAGGGGACAATGCTGACCCACGGCAACATCGTCTGGACCATCGAGTCGGTCGAATCGATGGTTGGGCTGATGCCCAGCGACCGCCTGCTCTCGTACCTCCCGCTGAGCCACATCGCCGAACGCATCACCAGCCACTTCGGGCAGATCGCGGCCGGGGGAGAGACCTGGTTCGCCCGAAACCTCGCTTCGGTGCCCGAGGATCTGAAGGCGGCCAGGCCAACGATCTTCATGGCCGTGCCGCGAGTCTGGCAGAAGCTGCACGACGCGATCCTCGAGGAACTCGACTCCAAACCGGTTCATTTGTCAGGCGTCCTGGACCATGCGGCCAAATCGGTCGGGCGCGAAAGCACCGACGGATTCGTGCGTTCGATCGCAGAGCGGGCCGGCAATCTGGTCATCGAGCAGACGCTCGCAAGGGCTGTGCGTCACAAGCTGGGCCTCGACCAGGCGAGGTTGGTCGCTTCGGCGGCTGCGCCGATTCATCCCGATCTCGTCAACTGGTTCCACGGAATCGGGCTGCCGATAGCCGAGGTGTACGGCCAGACCGAGGATTGCGGCCCGGCCACGATGAACCCTCCGGATGCCATACGAATCGGCTCGGTGGGCAAGGCCATTCCGGGTCTCGAGGTCGCTATCGCCGACGACGGCGAGGTGTTGGTGCGCGGCGGAAGTGTGTGCGCCGGCTACTTCGGTTTGGCCGACGACACGGCCGAGCTGATCGACCCGGAGGGGTGGATGCACTCTGGTGATCTGGGCCGACTCGACGACGACGGCTACCTGTGGCTGACCGGCCGCAAGAAGGATCTGAT
>JAGQSP010000449.1 GCA_020439485.1 Acidimicrobiales bacterium
GCGCCGGCGGTGTCGACGAACACGATCTCGATGATGCGGTCGGTGATCGACGTGTGAGCGTCGACGATGCGTTCGTCGTTGCGAAGCTGGCGGGTGGCATCGGCGACGATCTCGACCCGATCGGCCAGGCTCGACGCCTGCCACGGCTTGTCGACAGATGAGCGGTAGGTGCCGCTGGCGCCCGACGGGGCGGGTGTTGCGCCGGCGAAACGTCCGGCAGCGATGGCCGCCCAGCGCTTGGCGTTGTCGACCGCGGCCAGGATGGCGCTGTCGCTGGTGTCTGCGGTGGCTGCGTAGCCGCTGCCCCCGTTCATCCAAACCGTGACCATCACGCCCCGGTCATCGAATGAATGCACCGGCTCGACAACACCGTTTCGCACCATGACGCGTTCGTATCGCTCGGACATGGCACGTATCGAGCAATAGTCGACATCGGTGGGCAGCAGCGAGGCCAGCCGGTCCGTCAGCATCGGGTCTGTTGACATGGCTCAAGGCTAAGGGGTCGTGGCGGGCCTACGTAGACTGTCTGTGTGCAGCACGAGGTTCTCGAGGTCGAGGTCACCAGGGGTGGGCGAGTCGAATCGTTGCACCATGTTCACTGTGTGGTCGCCGATGCTTCGGGTGACGTGGTCGAGTCGTGGGGCGACGCCGACTTCGTGACCCTGCCGCGCAGCGCCGCCAAACCCATGCAGGCCGTTCCGCTGATCACCTCGGGTGCTGCCGACGAGCTTGGCCTCACCGACGTCGAGCTGGCCCTGGCGTGTTCCAGCCACAGCGGCGAGGTGGGCCACACCGATGCGGTCGAGGCGTGGTTGGGTGCGGTCGGCGCCGGCATCGAAGATCTCGAGTGTGGGCCCCACGCGCCCTACTACGGACCGGCCGCCGACGCCCTGGTTGCCGCCGGCCAGCCGTTCACCTCGCTTCACAACGACTGCTCGGGCAAGCACGCCGGGTTCATTCACACCGCGATCCATCTGGGCGAGCGGGTTCAGGGCTACATCGAACCAACACACCCTCAGCAGGTTCGCGTCACCAGGGCGCTGGCTGCCTTCACCGGGGTCGACCCCACCGTCAACGCGCCCGGCATAGACGGGTGCGGCATTCCCGTGTGGGCGTTCCCGCTGCGTGCGTTGGCGACGGGGTGGGCCCGAATGCAGGCAGGCGGGGTCGATCCAGCCTCTGACGCAGCCGCGTTGCGCCTGCTGGACGCAATGGTCAGCCAGCCGTGGTACGTGGCCGGAACGGACAGGCACTGCACCAAGGTGATGTTGTCTTATGGCCGCAGGGTCGCGGCCAAGACCGGCGCCGAGGGCGTGTTCTGCGCTGTCGACCGCGACACGGCGACCGGCGTGGCGGTAAAGGTGCTCGACGGGGCAGGCCGCGCTGCCGAGGTGGCCATCGATCACGTCCTTGCACGCGTAACCCAGCGCCAGGCGCCCCGACCGGTCGTCTTGAAGAACTGGGCCGGCGCCGAGGTCGGCGAAGTCCGCGTCAGGCCGCGCTGAACCCGTCGCTCAGATGGCGAGCGAGCGCTTGCCCGCCATGAACCGTTCGGCCATCACCATCAGAACGGTCCAGTAGCCGTCGCTGGGCACCAGATGGTGCCGCTCGATGGTTCTGGTCTGGGGTCGAGCCTGCGGGTGGCCGGCGTCGAGCACCCCGTCGACCGTCAGCGTCGCCTGCTCGCCGTGCAGCAGGCACAGCAGCCCGTCGATGGGGGCGTCGAACACATCCTCGACCTCCTCGGGCTGAACCCGATACTGCGACAGCGGCCTGTCGTCGCGAAGCAAGAACGCGTGAACCATCTCGCGGTTCAGACGCCCTTCTCCGCTGTCGTCGACCAGCCGCCTGACGCCCAGCTCTACCAGCGCCGAGACGTCGGGGCGCACTCCCAACTCCTCGTCCAGCTCGCGCAGGCCGTCTATCGGAGTTTCGCCCGCGGCCAGGTGACCGGCCGACGACACGTCGAGCAGCCCGGGAAATGCGGCCTTGTGTCGAGATCTGAGCTGCAGCACCGCGGTCGCAACGCCAGACCTGTCGGCCACGATCTGGCAGTGGAACACCGGGTGCCACAGGCCCTGCTGATGCACCTGGTCGCGAGGCAAAGAGCCCGTGCGGTTGCCCGCCTCGTCGTAGACGTCGAGGATCTCGACGCCCGCAGGCGTGTCGGTCATCTCGGCCGAGTCGTCAAACCGCGCCGACCAGTGGGGCGAGTTTGTCGAACGCTTCCTTGACCTCGTCGGGCGAGCCTTGGGGCAGGCCCAGAACGGCACGCTTGATGCCGAGCGCAGCCAGCTCCTCGAGATGTTCGACCGTCGGCTTGGCGAAGAACACGCCGAACTCGATCGAGTCTGGGTCGCGGCCGGCGTCTTCTGCGGCCTGGCGTATCTCGCCGACCTTGCCGGTGAAGTCGTGGCGGTTGCCGATGGGCATCCAGCCGTCGCAGTACTCGACGATGTCGCCGAT
>JAGQSP010000450.1 GCA_020439485.1 Acidimicrobiales bacterium
CGTGTCGTTCCATCTGTCGATTCTGGTGACGAGTCGTGCCCGACTGCCAACCACTTTGTTGCCGTGGGTTTGTGGGGGCTGGTCGTATTCGACTTCCCACAGCTCGGGCCCTACCCAGCCGACGAGCTGGTCGACAGTGCAGGCGTGGTAGCCAGATGCGCATGGCACCACAGCCCCGATTTCGGGTGCCCACACGCCGGGTTCGGGCCACTGTCCGGTCCCGTAGATCGGTTCCCGGTTCGGGTTGAGGAATTTGTAGTAGCGGGTCATCGGGCGTCTCCGTTCATGACGAGTTCAACAAGGTCGGCCCATTCGGACTGATCGAACACGGTTTCTGATCCGTCGCCGAAATCGATGTTGACGGCGGTGATCCGTCGGCCTGTCCGGTGGATGGTCGCTGTGAACGTGTCCGTCTTGTGGGTGTGGGTGTTGTCGTCGTGCCGGCTGTTGTTGCGTTGTTCGATCAGGTCGGCCCACGCGTCGTCGAGCGCCTGGTATTGGGCCCGGTTTAGGGCGGCGGCGTTGTCGGCGGGGTAGGCCGATGGGATATCGAATCCGTGGTCGATCATGTCGATGTCTTGAGCGTCGTCCACGTGATGGAACGTTGGCGCGTAAACGTCCTCTGTGTCGGGTGCGAGTTTCGTCCGGTATGCGAGATCGGAGACGAGCTGCCCGAGGATGCAGTTGCATTCGTCGGACAGTTCGAGCCTGCCGAGGTCGATGTGTGTGTGCCAGTCGTTGCCGAGCTGGCGGTCGAGCCAGGCTGCGCCCCGCTCAACTCGTTCTCTGGTGGTGGTGTCCATGGTGGGCTCCTTTGGTTCTAGTTCACCTTTGCCACCCTCCAACCTACTGCTAGAGGGTGACAAGCTGGACTAGATCAGGACGCTTTTCGGGCGTCCTCGAGCGCGTCTTCGAACCAGTCCCATCCCCAGATGTCGGCGGGGTGTAGCCCGATCGCGCACGCTGCACGATCGGCCCGCCATTCCGACCAGCCCCCGCGCCGTAACGCGATCTGTATCGATCTGGTTGTCTGTCCGAGCGCTGCTGCGAGCTCGGACGGGGCCATCCCTGTGATCGCGAGCAACGGTTCTAGCGGGTAGCGGTGCCGTGACGGTGCGCCCATCAGAACGCCTCCTGTGGGCCGGCTTCGTCGGCTGCGATCAGGTCGGCGTGCTCGAACGTCGCGGCCCGCCCGCATTCGGGGCACTCAACCCACACGTCATCGCCGGGCAGAATCTCGAAGTCGTCTTCGATGTCTTGGCCGCAGCAGTGCGCGACGGTGTGCCAGCGTTCGGTCGGTATCTGTCCCCAGCCTCCGCTGATCTGTTCGCCGGATCGGAGTTCGTCAATCGACCACCACCCGTGGCCTACGTGTTCGGCTTCGATGAGCCACGGTGCCGGTTCGTCTGGCGGTTCATGGTCTGGCGGGTACGGGATCATCGGAACGGCCGCGCCGTGGTATCCCATCGCTACCTGCCACGGTTCGAACCCGTCGGTTTCGGCGCGGTCTGGCCGCAACCATGCCGGACTTTTGCCGGTCCGGCCGGCCGCCGCCGGCGTGCCGGCTGGTCGGGTGCGGGGTTCGGGTGTCTGGTTGACTGGTTCGGGTTTCATCGGTTTGGGCTCCTTCGGTCACTTGGTGTGGTGATTGCTGCGAGCACGTCGACCAGGTGGGCGGCGTGCCGTGGGCTTGCTGTCAGGTCGTGGTCGGGGGCGATGATCGCTGCGGCTTGGCCGCTGCGTGCGATTGTTGCGAGGTCGACCGCTCGGGCGATCTTCCACAGGTGCGGGCGGTCCATGATGATCACGGTGCCGGGCGGGCATGCGGTGAGCTTGTCCGCGAGGCTGTCGAGCGTGTCGCCTGCGTCGACTGTGACGGTCGGGCCCAACACGAGGGCGGTTGCTAGGTCATGTCTCATCGGGCATCCCATCGGGCGGCGAGTGCTGCCGCTGCTGGGTGGTTGCGTCCGCATCCGGCGCACTGGATCATCTCGATGTCGCCGTCGGTCCAGCGTTTCGCTCCGGCGTTGACCAGACGGCCACCGGTCCACGAATACCACTCGTGGCCACAAGTCGGGCATACCGCCTCGAGGGCCTGGTCGTGGTCGAGCTGGTCGGCTTGGGCTCGATGTTCCGCGGCT
>JAGQSP010000451.1 GCA_020439485.1 Acidimicrobiales bacterium
AGCGTGCGTCCCTGACCGTCGATGTGTTTGGTGGCCGAATAGACGATGACGTCGGCGCCCAACTCGAGCGGCTTTTGCAGAACCGGGGAGGCGAAGATGTTGTCGACGACCACGGTTGCACCAGCGGCGTGCGCCAACTCCGAGACCGCCGCGATGTCGATGACCTCGAGGCCCGGATTGGAAGGCGTTTCCAGGAACACGGCATCTGCGCCGGGTTCGAGCGCGGCGCGCCACTGGTCGAGGTCGGTGCCGTCGACCAGAACGGTCTCGACGCCGAACCTCGGCAAGATCTCGGTGAGGATGACCGTGCACGAACCGAACAAGGCCCTCGACGCCACGACCCTGTCTCCGGCCGACAGCTGACACGCCAATGCCGCCCACACCGCGGCCATGCCACTTGCGGTGGCGATGCAAGCCTCGGCGCCCTCCAGCAGGCGCAACCGCTCTTCGAACATGGCCACGGTCGGGTTGCCGTAGCGGCCGTAGACGAAGCGGTCGATATCACCGGCAAAGGCAGCCTCGGCCTCGGCCGCCGACGAATAGACGAAACCAGACGTGGCATAGATGGCCTCGGCCGTCTCGTCGAAGCCCGAACGCGACAAACCGCCCCTGACCGCAAGCGTGTCGGGCCGCCAATTCATGCCGTTTACTGCTGCTTCCACGGAAGCTTGTCTTTCCAGCCACCGTGGCGGTGACCGTTGCCGTCGAGATCGCCCTCGAACCCGGCGGCGACGTTGATGGCCTGGGTGAAGCCCGCTGCGGTCAGCGCGTTGGCAGCCGCGTTGGACCTGGCGCCCGAGCGACACATCAACAACACGGGCGCCTCCTTGTCGAGCCCATGGGAGGCCTCGGCAATGAAGTTCGGGTTGTGCGAACCCGACGGATAATCAATCCACTCGACCAATCTGGCCTGCTTGTGAATCGGAGACAGATCGGGAGTGCCGACGAAGCCCCACTCGGCCTTGGTGCGCACGTCGATGAGGGTTGCGGTCGGGTCCTCGCTGAGGATGCTCCAGGCGGTGTCGAGGTCGATCTGTCGAATTTCGCTCATGGAGCGAAAGGCTACCTGGCCCCGCCCCCGCACCTCGGCCCAATACCGGCCCTGCCGCGACCCACCCTCGAATGTTCGGCACAAACGCGCGAGACTCTGCGCCGGAGAGCGGCATGACAACAACCAAGAACACAAGGCCTCGCACGGGGCTTCCTATCAGCATCGCCTTGTGGGGCACGCTCGGCGTCCTCATCGTGGCGTGGCTGGCATGGTCGCCAAGAGCCGGGGCCGCGGACCCGCCGCCAGACTTCATCGATGTGACGGTGGCCGACCAGATCTACGCCCCGGTGCAGATCGAGATGGCCCCCGATGGGCGCCTGGTGGTGCTGACCGACTCGGGCCAGGCATGGATCATCGTCGACGACGTTCGCCTGCCGACACCGCTGTTCGACATCCGCAACAAGGTCGACGACGTCGCCGATCGAGGCCTGCTCAGCATGGCCTTCGACAACGACTTCGCAAACAACGGCTACATCTACGTGGTCTACACGTTCGACACCAACGGCACCGACGACGGGGTGGGTCGAACCCGGGTGTCTCGGTTCACGGTCAACGGCAACACCGCCGGTAATGAGGTCGTGGTGTTCGACCAGCTTCCCGACGCCGACGTGGCGCTGCACTATGGCGGTGCCATCGAGATGGGCGCCGACGGCAAGCTCTACATATCCGTCGGCGACCACCTGCTGGGCGCCAATGGCCAGGATCGAACCAACGTCAAAGGAACGGTCCTGCGCATCAACGCAGACGGCACCATCCCAACCGACAACCCGTTCTATGGCCAGCTGACCGGCGTCAACCGAGCCATCTACGCGTACGGGTTGCGCAACCCGTGGCAGATGCACGAGGACGACC
>JAGQSP010000452.1 GCA_020439485.1 Acidimicrobiales bacterium
TCCACGCTGAACCTGCTGTTTCGCCACGCGGTCGAGTGCGGCAAGCGTGCCCGCACCGAAACAGGCATTGCTCGCAACATCGCATCGGTTTCGCAGGCCGCAGTGGCCATGGCAACCGAGCGCCTCGGCACCCTCGACAACACCAAGGTCATGGTCGTCGGTGCAGGCGAGATGGCCACCGGAATGCTCGAGTCGCTCGCCGGTGCCGGCGCCGCCGAGGTCCTGGTTGCCAACCGCACCCGTCAGCGGGCTGCCGAACTGGCGGCTCGTGTCGGTGGCAGGGCCATCAGCCTTCCAGACCTGGGTCGTGAGCTGACAGACGTAGACGTCTTGTTGACCTCGACGGGCGCCACGTCGATCATCGTCGACCATGTTGGCCTGGCCGCTGCTGTCGAGGGCCGCGGTGGGCACCCTTTGGTGATAGTCGATGTAGCCGTCCCGCGCGACGTCGACCCGTCGGTGTCGGACCTGCCAGGTGTCACCTTGCTGGACATGGACGACCTGTCCGAGTTCGCTGCGGCCGGTCGTCGTGAACGTGCTCTCGAGATAGCTGCTGTCGATGCCATCGTCACCGAAGAGGTGGCCCGCTTCACCGACGTGAAGTCTGCTCGCGAGGTTGCCCCTCTGGTCACCTCGTTGCGAACCGAGGCCGAAGCCATCAGGCGTGCCGAGATCGACCGGGCACTCGGCTCGCTCAGCGATCTCAGCGACGCCCAGATCGCCGCTGTCGAGCAGCTGACCCACCGCCTCGTCGCAAAGCTGTTGCATCAGCCCACGATCACCGTCAAGGAATCGGCGGGGACACCCAAGGGCGACCGGCTCGCCGACAGCTTGCGCGATCTCTTCGGGCTGTAGCGGGTGAAGCTGCGTATAGCGACCAGGGGCAGCGATCTCGCGCTCTGGCAGGCACGCTTCGTCTCAGACTTGTTGTCGGGCGCGTTGCCCGGCGTCGATGTCGAACTGGTGATAGTGACCACGGGCGGCGATCGCGATCAGACCTCTCCCATATCGGCCATCGGAGGCCGGGGCGTTTTCGCCAAAGAGGTGCAGGCTGCGGTGCTTGACGGCCGGGCCGACATGGCGGTGCATTCGGCCAAGGACCTCACATCGACCTCACCCGACGGACTCACCATCGGGGCTTACCCGGCCCGAGCCGACGTCCGCGACGCCCTGGTCGGGTCCAGCCTCGCCGCGCTGGCCGCGGGCGCTCGCGTTGCCACCGGCTCGGTCAGGCGCCGTTCGCAGCTCGCTTTGTTGCGCCCCGACCTCGACTTCGTAGAGCTGAGAGGCAATGTGCCGTCACGCGTGGCCAAGGTCGGCGTCGACGGCATCGACGCAGTGGTTCTGGCTGCTGCCGGGTTGCAGCGCCTCGGTATGGAACACCACATCGCCGAGTACCTCGAACCACTTGCGGTCCTGCCGCAGGTCGGGCAGGGTGCTCTGGCGGTCGAGTGTCGAGCCGACGACGAACCTGTGTTGGCTGCTCTGTCTCAGATCGACGACGCGTCGGTCAGGCCATTGGTCGAGGCCGAGCGTGCATGGCTGAGGGTCTTGGGCAGCGGCTGTGAGCTTCCTGTCGGCGGCCTGGCCACCTGGAATGGTGACCTGATCGAGCTCGAGGTGATCCTGTGTGCTGACGACGGGTCGCAGGCGATCAGGTTCGCCGACTCGGGCCGCGACGCCGAGACCGTTGGGCTGGCGGTTGCCGACGAGGTCCTGAATCGACGTGGGGGCCGCTCACTGTTGGGCCGCCTTTGATGCTTCGGTCGACGTTGGCCGGACTGCGTGTCGCGGTGACGCGCTCGGCCGATCGTGCCCATCAGCTGGTCGACCTGGTTTGTGCAGCCGGAGCCGACGTCGTATCGGTGCCCGTGTTCGGCGTCGTTTTGCGACCTCCTGATCCTGCGCTGGCCACGGCGATCAATGGCCTGACACCGAGCGACCTCGTAGCCGTGACGTCGGTCAACGGAGTGCGGGCGTTGTCGGCCCTGAATGTAACGCTTCCCAGTGGCCTGGTCGCGGTGGGCGGTGCAACCGCCGATGCTGCCAGATCGGCTGGTTTCCAGGTGCGCCTGGTGCCGGCCAAACAAACGGCTGCCGCTCTCGCCGAAGCCGTGGGGCCTGGGAACGGCCGGGTGGTGTTCATGGCAGCGGCGGCCGCAGGCCCAGACCTTCAGGCCGGGCTCGAGACGCTGGGCTGGCGCGTGGACCGCCACGACGTATACGACACCAGGCTGCTGACCCCCGACCAGCGGTCGATGGTTGCAGCCAACCGCTGTGACCTGGTTGCGTTCACGTCGGGGTCGACGGCACGGGGCTGGGTCGAAGCCGGAGGAGCGCGCCTGCCCGCCGTGTCTATCGGACCAAAGACCTCGGCGGTGGCGCGCCA
>JAGQSP010000453.1 GCA_020439485.1 Acidimicrobiales bacterium
GGCAAGAGTGTCTGCGAGTGTCATTACTACCTTTGTTTGTCTTTGGCTTGGCTGCTTTCGTTGGGTTGGCTACCCAGCGACCGAGATGGCTAAACACATCCGGGTTTCATTCGCACGCGGTGCGGGTAGGTCAGGCCCATGGCCAACAGACAAAAAGACAAACGATCTTCAAACACGCTCGGCGATTACGCCACCGGCGCCGACACACTCATCGGAGCCACCCAAGCTGCTCGAGAAGCAGGCTTCGACGGGTCGATGCGGTCGCTCAGCAACGGCAGGGTCGCGTGCTCGACCTGCAGCGCCGAGTACTCGGCCTCACAGTACGAGGCCATCTTCGAGCATCGGCTCGAAGGCGCCAGCGACGTCGCCGACATGTTGATCCTCATCGCCGGTCGCTGCCCACGCTGCGCCACCAAATCGAACCTGGTGCTGGGATACGGGCCCAATGCGAGCCCCGAGGACGCCGACGTCCTGGAACGGCTCGATCTCAGCGGGGCGACAGCTCTCGAGACTGCCGACTGACGAGACTGCCGACTGACTCTGGATCAGTCGCCGGAAGACGCGTCAGGAGTCACCGCCGGCGGCCTCCTCGCGCATCAGCGCCATCGACCGGCGCAGCAGCCGAGATACATGCATCTGACTGACCCCAACACGGTCCGCGATCTCGGTCTGGGTGAGTTCGTCGTAGAAGCGCAAGCGCACGATGTCGCGCTCGCGCTCGGGCAGCGAATCGAGCAGCCGCTCGACCAGAACCCGCGACGGGGTGGCCTCGACCTGCTCATCGACCTCGGCAATCCGCGCCGAACGATCGATGAGGTCGTCTCCTTCCACAGACGAGCCACCCTCGAGCGAGCTGGTCGAGAACGCATTGCCCGCACCCAGCGCTCCCACCACCTGATCCACATCCAGGTCGAGCGCCTCGGCAACCTCTGAAACCGAGGGCGAGCGGGAGAGGTCCTTGGTGAGGCGCTCGATGGTCGAACGGACCAACAGATGCAACTCCTTCATCGAACGCGGAACCCGAACCGCCCAAGCTGCGTCTCGAAAATGGCGCTTGAGTTCGCCCTCGATAGTGCGCCCGGCGAAGGTCGTGAAGGCCGCTCCAACACCAGGATCGAATCGGTCGACCGCCTTGACCAACGCCAGCAGGGCCACTTGCTCCAGGTCTTGGCGCTCGAGCCCTCGGTTTGAATATCGCCTGGCCAGATGGTTTGCGAATCCGATGTGAGCCTCGACCAAAGCGTTACGGTCGCGGCGGCGGCGCGTCTGGCGGTAACGCTCGAAGAGGGCGTCTATCTCACCCTGGTCCGGACGCGAACTCACGGGGTCTGGAGGCCTCTGCGAACCCAGCCGCTGGGGCCGTCTATGTGGTACTCGTCGACAACGCGGTCGAGAATACGGCGCGCGAGGTCGTCGAGGATGTCGGGCTCGGGGCTAGCTGGAACCCGATCTGCGTCCTCGACGTGTACGTCGGCCCTCAGCTCGTCATCGGTCAGCGTGAACTGCAGAGCCATCGTTTGACAGCCATTGTCCTCAGCCCACTCGATCAGCATCGCTACCAACTCGTTCACCCCGGCCACCACGTCGTCGATGCCGTCGACCGAGAAGCCGAGATCGGCAGCCAGGCTGGCAGCGGTGACCCTGGCCACTCCGACGAACCTCGTCTGGGCGGGAATCCGCATCGTTATGGCGGCCTCGGTCATGAGAGGGTGGCTCCTGTCGTGGGGCGGTCGGCGGTCGGTGTTTGGTTTCCCAGTTCGACGGTGAGCCAAACCTGGGCCATCAGGTCCGGACCAAACACATCAAGGCGATGTCGTCGATGTTGGCATCGGCGCCCATCTGTTGAAGAACATGGTCGCAGATCCGTTGCGCACTGAGGCCTACGGTGCCTGACAACGACCTGGCGAGGCGTGCGAGGTTGTCGTCGAGATCTTCGCCGTTGCCCTCGACCAGACCATCCGTGTAGAGCAGCAGCGCGTCACCGACCTCGAGGCGTTCCCGCCCGACTTCGCGGTACGAGTCGGCCACCACACAAAGCGGCAGACCCCGAACCTCGGCGACGGCCGTCGAGCCATCGCTGCGGCGGATGATGGGCGGCACGTGGCCTGCCGACAACAACGCCAGTTCGCCGGTGGCGCGGTCGAGGGCCGCGAAGATCGACGTGGCCATGAATGCACCCTCGATGCCGAAGGCAGCTTTCTCGAGGCGTTCGGTCAGCGCCTCGACCCTGTGGGTGTTGGCCAGCAGGGCTGCAAAGGCGTGGCGAAGCCGACCCATGGTCGAGGCTGCCCCCAGGCCACGGCCGACGACATCGCCGACGGCCATGACAAGCCGCCCATCGCCCAGAACTCCCGCGTCATACCAGTCGCCGCCGACCTCGATGTCGACGGCCGAAGGCGAATAGTGCGCCGCCATATCGACGCCATCGAAGTCGGGAAACCCTTGAGGCAGCATCGAGCTCTGCAGCTCGTGAGCGACCAGACGCTGGCGGTCGAACAGATACGAGCGATCGAGCGCCTGGCGACCCAGTTCGGCCAGGAACTCGAGGTCGTCGAGCGTGGTGCGCTCGACTCGATTGCGCCCGTTCCAGGACACCTCGAGAGCGGCGCGCCTGGGCCCGCCTAGGGGCATCGCAACCAGCGTGGTCGGCTCATCTTGGCTTGGCGAGCCACCGTCGGTGGTTGGCCCGTCGGCCACCACCGGCCGGCGCTCTCGCAGAGCGGTTGCTATAGCCGACGACCGACCCAGCCCGTTGGCGAAGACGGTGCTGGTCGCCTCGCCTGAACGATCTGAAACCCACCCTTCGAGCCCGACGCCGGCCTCGTCGGCGCAGCGGTAGATCACGCGGCAACGATCGGCTTGCACAACCCTCACCGAGTGAGCGGCGATCGACTGGGCTACCGAATCGAAGGTGGACGCCGCAGCCAGCGCCCGAGCGAATGCCAGCAGCGAATCGGCCCTGGGCCTGAGCTGACCGGCTCCCGACACGCCCGCCTGCCGCCCGCTCGGCGGGCTCGGCTCAGCGTGTCCTGCGGGCGATCCCGCGTCCTCGATGGTCACCCACGAGACGCTATCTCGCCGCGCTGACTTCCACGCAGCAAGCATGGTTTGGTACCGGCTCGATCGGGTAGGCCCCGGTCTAGCCGACTACTGGGAGTAAAGAAATGTCGAGAAGAGTTGCAGAACCCGACCAATCACTTCTGTCTCTGTACGGTCACCCGGGCCCATACATAAGCGCCTTCGTCATCAGGGGTGACGACGAGAACATCGAGCATCGCGACAGCCAGATCCAGCAGCTGCTGGCCCGCGGCGCCAGCCGCCAGGCTGTCGACGCACTGACTGCTCGTCTGGCGCTTCCCGTTTACGGCGACGTCGGCGGACAGGCGATCATCGCGGCCGATGACGGCACCACTATCTCGTTCACCTCCCACGAGGGTCCAGCCCACGACTGGTGGTTCCTCGACTCGCTGCCCTACGCGGCACCGCTGTTCGAGTGGGAGCAGTGGCGGGTCCCCCATCTGACGGTGGTGGCCGGCGACGCCGGGTTCGAGGTGGTCGAGTTCATCCCTGACCAGGAGCCCGCGGTGAGGCCGGCAGGCACAGATGAACACGAGGCGGCGCGACGCATCGGCCGCCTGGCGCGAGATTGTGAGGTCGAGCTGATCGCGATGGGCGGTCGGCCCGAAGCCGTCGACAAGCTGTTGCCCAACGTTCGCGGCACGGTGCCGGCTGGCTGCGAGGTCGTTGCCATCGACGACGACGCAGGCAACGAGAACTCGACATTTGCAGATGCCGTGGTGCGCCATGTCGCCGACTCTGTGGCCCGCCGCACGGTTTCGGCACTGCGCGAGTTCCGCTTCTTGCTCGAACACGGTGCGGCTGCAGAAGGGGTAGAGCAGACGTTCCAGTTCCTCGCCGCCGGCCGTGGCGACCTGCTTATCGTGCACGACGACCCAGATGACACCAGGCGGGCCTTCTTCGGGCCCGGCGCCTTCGACGTGTCAGCGATCGAGTTGGACTCTTGCCCGAACAACGCTCGTATGGTCGACCTGGCCATTCGCACAGCGCTGCTCGCCGGAATGGAGATCAGAGTGATCCCCAGCACCGGCGACCGAGGACCCGCCGAAGACATCGGTGTGCTGGTGCGTGATCCATCGTTTTCTTCTGGTGGTAACCGCAGGAGCGCCTGACGTGGCTCGGGCGGTAGGCTCGTTTCTCGATGGCCGCTACATCCGAACTCGACGTAAACGAGACCCAGCCCAGGCTGCTCGTAGCTTCCGGCGTGGTCGATCTGCACTCTGTGTCGATCCTGTCGGACAAACTCGACGAGCTCGGGGCCGACGAGGACGTCGTCCTGGACCTCAGCAACATCGAGTTCATCGACAGCTCTGGGCTGAGGGCCATCGTCGTGGCGCATCGACGCCTGGACACGGCGGGCAAGCGGCTGGTTCTGACCAAGCCGAGCGCTTCGGTGCGTCGGTTGTTCGAGATCACTTCGCTCGAAGGCCACCTCAACGTAGAGGGCTAGGCGGCGTCACATGAACCCGCACCCCGCCAGCGGCTCGAGCCACCCCCGGGTGCTCACGTATCCACCAAAATCGTCCTCGGTGGCGGTGGCCCGCGCGGACGTGATGTTGTGGCTCGATTCGCTCGGCGGCGTCAGCGACGACGGCCGAGAGCGGGTTGCCCTGGTCGTCAGCGAGCTGGTCACCAACGCCGTAGAGGCGTCCCCAACCGATCAGGACAACGTTCGCGTGTCGCTCGCGTGGCGTAATGACGAAGCGCTGCGGCTCACGGTGACCAACCTGAACTCCGGACCGGCGATTCCCGACACTTCAAATTGGGCTCCTGCCGATCCGTCGGCCGAGCGCGGGCGCGGCCTGGGCATCGTTGCCGCCCTTGCCGACCGGGTCGCGGTCGCGACGGTGGACGACGAGATCAGCATCACAGCCGAGTTCGCCACCGTCGACGACCACGCCATCGTGGATCAGCACGACCTCAACGAGGATCCCGGGGCCTGACCACCAACACTGGGCAGGGAGCCGACGACACCAGGCGCGAGCTCACCGACGGGCTGAGAAGCCCCATCAACCAGCCCCTATCCCGATTGCCCACGACCAACAGATCGGCATCGAGTTCTTCGGCGGCCTGGCACAGGCCGTCGACCACGCTGCCCTCCTCGACCACGATGTCGTCAGCCCCAGCCGCCTGGGCGGCGGGGCGAAGGCGGCTCTTGATCTGCTCGACGTTCTTGCCGACATCGCTCAGGTAGGGGTTCAGACCCACCGTCGGGAAGCCGACGAGCCCGCCGGCTCCGGCCATCGCCTGGGCAACGGGTACGTAGACGTTCACCAACGTCACTTCGTCGTCCTCGCCGAACAACTCCCCGGCGAATACGGCCGCGTCCCACGAGGCCTCGGTTTCATCAATCGCAACCAATGCTTTCATGGGTTGTCGTTACCCGGCCTCGCTGCGCCCCAAACTCGTGGCGTTCGCCCAGAGCGGCCGTCGTAAGCTCGCTGCTCGAAACGGAGGTTCTGATGCAGGTCCCGTCCAGCGGATTCAACGATGCTCTGGGCATCGAGTTCGAAGAGGTCACCGCAGATCGGGTCGTGCTGACCGTCGATGTGCAACCCAAGCACCACCAGCCGTACGGAATAGTGCACGGCGGCGTGTGGTGCGCCCTGGTGGAGACCGCGGCCAGTGTCGCCGCTGCGACCTGGTACGGCGACAAGGGCAAGGTCGTCGGCGTCTCGAACCACACCGACTTCTTGAGAGCCATCGGTGATGGCAGGGCGACCGCAACGGCCACCCCCATCCACAGAGGGCGTCTTCAGCAGCTGTGGTTGGTCGAGATAGTGGACGGCCAGCAACGATTGCTGGCCCGCGGGCAGGTCCGCATACAGAACCTTCCCGAAACAACCGACCAGACCCAGGACTAACCCTGGGGACCCGAGTGCAACTGGGCCGGGTAGGCACCTTCCCACGCCTGACCTTCGGTCCAGTCGGGGTTTACTTCGAGGTGGGCCCGCTCGTAGCGCGCCCGTCCGCCTTCAATGTCCACCAGCGGAACCGTGGGCACCGCTTCTACGGCAGGGGCGGTGCCGGCGGCCTGGGCCAGTATCGCCTCGGAGAAGTCTGTGATGAGCGCGCCTGCGATGTCGCCCTGCTGGGACGCCAGCGCACAGCGGGCACCCTCGACAACGGTCTCGGTCCGCGTGAGAAACTGTTCGAGCAGCTCGTCGTGAACCGCGCCCTCGCCCATCAGCACCGACATCATGTCGGCTAGTTCGAGACCGTCTGCTTTGCAAGGTGTGCACTGACCACACGACTCGACGGCCAGGAATCGGGCCACCCCGGCAGCAACTGCGACCGGGTCTTGTTCGCTGGAGAAGAACCGCAGTGCACCCGAGCCCACATGGATCGATTCGTCGCCGGACCCATATCCGAGAGGGGTATCGAACCGGTCGGCCGGCACGAGGGGGTGCGAAACGCCCGGCATCATCGCCAGCAGGGGCGAAGTGGCCGACACGCCGGCTTCGGACAGAACCTGGTTTGTGGTTGAACCAACTGGCACCTCTACCACGCCGTGCTGGTCAAGTGGCCCGGTGATGGTGCACAACATCGTGCCCGGCTGGTCCTTGGTGCCCCGCTCGCGGAACCAGGCCGAACCGAACCGGGCGATGTCGGCGACGTGTGCCAGCGTCTCGACATTGTTGACCACAGTCGGCGGTATGTCCGTCGCACCGTCGACCGTTGCCATCTCGACTTCGGCAGTCGAGCGATCATCACCTTCGAGGTCGGTCCCATGGCGCCAGGGCGGACTCACGCGCGGGAACGGCGGGCGGCCGGCGACCACCTCCAGCAGAGCCGTTTCTTCACCAAAGAGATAGCGATCGGGCCCCAGCACCAACTCGACGGAGGGCGCGTCAGCGAAGGCAGAGCTGGCCTCGATGTCGCCGATTGCTTGTTGCAGACGCTCGACCTCGGTTTCGAACTTGGCCTTTGTTGCCACGACAACGCGACCCGCACCGACCGCTCGGGCCGCAATCAGGGCTCCCTCCAACACCTTGTATGGGTTGCGTCTGATCAGCAGCCGGTCCTTGAAAGAACCAGGTTCACCCTCGGCGGCGTTCACCACCAGCGTCGGCGGTCTGGCTGCCGACGCTGAGTGCTCGGCGGTGGTGCGCCACTTGGTGGCGGTCGGAAAGCCGGCGCCGCCCCGGCCGCGCAGCCCGGAGTCATGGATCATCTCGAGCAGCTGCTCGGACGACCAGGTGGAAGCCGTAGCCCAGCCCCTGGCGCCTCCGGCGCTCAGGTGTGCCGTCAGGTCGCGGACCTCGGTGGGCATGAGCACGCGATTTTGAAGCTCGTTTCTCATGGGTGGGCTCCTACCCTGGAAACCACGTCGTCAAACCGTCGCACTCAACCAACGAAGGGACGGCGAACATGAATGACGTTCGGCTCTATGGCTCCAACACCCAGGCGGCCATCGCCAACTTCGACGTTTCTGGCGAAACGGTCGACCACCGCATCATCGAGGCCCTGGCCCACATCAAGGCATGTTGTGCCATCGCGAATTCGCACGCCGACGTGGGCCGTCTCGATCGCGAGATCGCAGCAGCGATCGTAGGCGCCGCCGAAGAGGTCGCCACTGGCAAGCACCGCGATCAATTCCCCGTCGACGTCTTCCAGACGGGGTCGGGCACCTCGACCAACATGAACGTCAACGAGGTCCTGGCTTCCATCGCTTCGTCGGTTTCGGGGTTGGCCGTGCACCCGAACGATCACGTGAACATGTCGCAATCGACCAACGACACCTTTCCTACCGCGATACGTGTAGCCGTGTCGCTGGCCATACGCGACCAGCTGCTACCAGCGCTCGGGCAACTCGCCGATGCCCTGGCCGACAAGGCCGTAGAGTTCGGCGACGTCGTCAAGCCCGGTCGCACCCATCTAATGGATGCCACCCCTGTGATGCTCGGCGACGAGTTCGGCGGTTACGCCGCCCAGATCCGCGAGTCGATCGAGCGCATCGCCTCTGCCCAAACCCGTCTGGTGCGCCTGCCGCTTGGCGGAACCGCAACCGGCAACGGTCTCAACACTCCCCCAGGGCATGCGGCCATGGTTCGTGAGCTCTTGACGGAACGCACGGGGGTTCGGTGGCAGCCCCCGCTGCACCACTTTGCAGTCCAGGGCGGCCAGGATGCCCTCGTCGAGGCCTCGGCGCAGCTTCGCGGAGCCGCCCTGGCGATGTTCAAGATCGCCAACGACATCAGGCTGATGGCCAGCGGCCCCCGCACCGGATTGGGCGAGTTGACCCTCACCGAGCTACAGCCCGGCTCGTCGATAATGCCGGGCAAGACCAATCCGGTCATATGCGAGGTGGTCATACAGGTGTGCGCACAGGTGGTGGGCAACGACACGGCCATCGCATTCGCAGGGTCGCGCGGCGAGCTGGAATTGAACGTGTACCTGCCCGTGATGGCTCGAAACCTGCTCGAGTCGGTGGATCTTCTGGCCGGGTCGTGCACCTCGCTT
>JAGQSP010000454.1:0-1025 GCA_020439485.1 Acidimicrobiales bacterium
TCGCCTGCCCCCAGCGACGCGATGGTGCAAACCAGCCCCTCGACGTCGTCGGTGACAGCGATGTCGGTCAGGGTGACATTGCCCGAGTTGGTCACTCGGTACAGCCATGTGACCTGGTCGCCCACATAGATCGATGGGCCCGGTCCCGTGTCGGCATCTTCGCCGTTGGTGGACTTCTCTATGTCGACGGCGGGGTCGACCGACCCGAAATGGTGGCTCAGGTCGGTGTCCGACACGGTGTCCAGCGTGGTCGATCCGACCTCGGGTATTCCGATAGCCACACCCTCGTTCACATATGGTCCAGGCGCCACGATGATGCTCGTGGTGCAGCTATCGGCCTCGCCGGGAGCAAGGCGCGCGATGGTGCAAACCAAGCCGATGTGATCGTCGGTCACCGACACCTCGATCAGGTCGACGTTGCCGGTGTTGGTGATCACATATTCGAAGGTCGCGATAGATCCGCTCTGGAGTGTTTCGCCTGGGGCGGCATCGGAGTCGAGGCCGTTGGTCGACTTCTCGATATCGATGCCCGTTACCACCTCGCCATAGTGGTGGCTGGGGTCCGAATCGGTCACCGGATCGAAGCGCAGCGCGCCAAAGGCCGGCACCGCCGTGACAGTGCCGATGTTGGCGTAGGGACCTGGCACCACGGTGGCCTGCGCCTCGCACGAAGCGCTGGACGCCACCGCGATCCGGTCGATGCGACAGATCTCGCCGAGCACGTCGTCGACGACGATCACGTCGACGAGGTCCACGTTTCCTGGATTGACGATGACGTACTCGAACCTAGCCAGCGAACCGCTGACCAGCGTTTCACCAGCGCCCGAATCGGAGTCGAGGCCGTTGGTCGACTTCTCCAGGACAACGCCCGACCTGACGGCCCCGAAGTGGTGGCTGGCATCGGAATCGAAGACCTGGTCGAGTTGCCTTCCGTGAATGGTCGGCGTCGCCGTGACCGAGCCGGTGTTCACGTATTGGCCCGGCTGAACCACGGCGGTGGTCGAGCACTGGTCGGTTTCGCCGGG
>JAGQSP010000454.1:1100-5663 GCA_020439485.1 Acidimicrobiales bacterium
GTGACGACGTACGTGAACGTGGCCTCGGACCCCGGAGTCAACTCGGGTCCTGGCGCGGTGTCGGCGTCCTCGCCATTGGTCGACTTCTCGATGTCGATCGACGGGTCGTGGGGAACCAGGCCGGCGTCGAGGTCGAGTCGTTCGTCGCCCTGCTCGACCGTGAAGCTCGACGTGAAGCCGGTCACCAGATCGGCATCGCTGTCGTCGGTGCCTCCGGGCCCTCGATGGGTGAACGAATGGTCGGGCAACAGACCAAACCGCACCTGATACGAGTCCGGACGGGCTGTGAATTCGTACTCACCGGCGGCATCGGTGGTCGCGGTGGCCACGACGTTGCCAAGCGCGTCTATGAGGTCGACCTTCACACCCTGAGCCCCGGTTTCACCAGGATCCTGTATGCCGTCGAAGTCGTTGTCGATCCAGACCTTGTCACCGATTCTGGCGTCGAGCCTCACCTCGGCACCAACACCTGCCGTCGGCACGAACTCGGCACCGATGCCGGCCGAAGAGCTAGAACCCACGTGGGCGTTGACGTTGAAGTCGAGGCTGTCGTCTTCGAGCCCCAGCGAAACCGCCAACTCGGAGAAGCGCGGAATCGACACGGTCAGGTCCGGTGATGCAGGGGTCGGAGCCGCGGGCGCACCCGAGTTGTGTTGTGGCAACGAGACGCCATAGGCACCGCCGAACGAAGGGAAGAAGCTGAAGGGGCCGCCGGTGTGCGCTGCGACGTTGTAGCCAGACAATGGACTGCCCGAGGCAACGCCGGCGATGGCATCGAACGCGCCGTCCTGGTCGACGTCGATCAGAAGGGAGAAGTGTTCGCCCCCGCCGAATTCGACCTCGTCGACGCCGCCCAGCCCGGCCAGTATCAGGCCGGTCGTCGAAGGATCTCCATCACCGTCGGCATCGCCGACCACCCCTGGGCCGTCGAAGGTCACCGTCAACACGTCGGTTGCATCGTCGTAGGTCACGACCAAGCCAGCGAGGTCGTAGCCGCTGATGCGGCCGTCGATGTACTGGATCGGCATGCCGACGTCGCCAACCCCGCCGGGGTCCGAGATCACCACTGGGGGGTTCGAAGCAGAGGCTGTCATCTGGCTGCCGACGGCGGTGGAGCGCTCGATGCTGATGCCGGCCACCTGGCCTTCTATCGCCGGTGCGCCGGTCGAGGACGACACAGCCATCAGCGCCACGGTTGCGACGGCACCCCATCCGAGAACTCGGCCTATTGGACTTTGTGCAGACATGTCGGTCCCCTCAGAGCTTCGTCATGGCACGTCGACCGGCACACAGCCCTGCTAAGGGGCCGATGAACAGGTTCCTTGCCAACCGGGGATGTGAACCGCGAGGCCGCCTGCTTCGTTCGACCGTCACAGGCACCGAATAGGTTGAGGGCGTGAGTCTTCGAGTCGTCGTAACCGAGTACGGGCCGCGGGCGGGTTCGGTCTTGCGCCACCTCGTGTCGCAGGCCAAGGCCGACGATCCGCTGGCACCGGTCACGATCATCGTCTCGTCGAACTATGTAGGCGTCTCGGTCAGGCGGGCGATGGCCCGCCAACAGATCACAGACGCTGGAGTCGGCATCGCCGGCATAGACCTGATCACCACCTATCGACTCGCCGAGCTGATCGGTGCACCCGACCTGGCCGCAATGGGACGGCGCCCGGTTTCCAATCCGGTCGTCGCCGCGGCGATCAGGCAGGTCTTGGCCGGACGGCGTTCGATGTTCTCGGCGGTACGAGAACACCCGTCGACCGAGCGCCAGCTGTTGCGCGTACACCGCGAGCTGCGCGACCTCAGCGACCCACAGCTGGACCTGCTGGCTGATCAATCCAGCCGCGCTGCCGATGTGGTCTCCATCCACAGACAGACCGAACAGGCTTTGGCCGCCGACTGGTACGACGAATTCGACCTGTTCGATGTTGCGACCTCACTTATCGACGCCGACCCAGATCAAGTGACCAGGCGCGGCCGCATCATCGTTCACCTGCCCAAGGCGCTGACAGCGGCCGCCGCTCGGCTGCTAACCACCATCGCTCGGCACAACGATGTCGTGGTGCTGGTCGGCACAACCGGGCACCCGCGCGCCGACCAGTCGGCGCGCACCATCTGCGCCCAGCTAAACGTGTCTTTGCCCGAGGTCGCGGCCGAGGTGCCCGTTGCCTCCAACATCGTGTCGGTCTCAGACGCCGACGACGAGGTTCGAACGGTCGTGCGTTCGCTGATCCGGGCGGTCGTCGACGGCACGCCGCTGGAACGCATGGCCGTCGTGTTCGGCTCGGCCGACCCATACGCAAGGCTGCTGGCCGAACAGCTCGACGCCGCAGGTGTTCCCTTCAACGGGCAGGCGATACACGAGGTGGGTCACAGCGTCGTCGGGCGCACGTTGCGTTGTCTCTTGTCGCTGTCGGACCACGGCTACAGCCGGGCCGACGTCATGGCGCTGCTCTCCTCGGCCCCCATCAGGCTGGTCGCCGACGCACCGGGCATCACCCCCACCGCCGACTGGGAGCGTCTCAGCCGCGAGGCCGGCATCACCCGCTCGCCAGAGCAGTGGAATCAGCGCCTCGAACGCGTCATCGCAGATGCCCGCACCCAACTCGAGGCGGTCGACGAAAACGACGATCGCCCAGATCGTTCGGCGCGACGGCGGCGCGCCGTGCGCCAGATGCGCTCGGCGGCCGAGCTGGCCCGGTTCGTGGCCGAACTGGTCGCCCTGACCGATCCGGGCGCCGTGCCCAGCTCGTGGCCCGAAAAATGTGCCTGGGCCCGCTCGCTGCTCGATCGATATCTGGGATCAGACCAGCGCCACTGGCCAGACCACGAGATCGAGGCAGCCGATCGAATCGACGCCGCACTAGACCGGCTAGCCGGCCTGGGCGAGATAGAACTCGCCCCCACCCTCGGAACGTTCCGACGCGCACTCGACGCAGAGCTCGAGGCCGGATTGGGCCGAAGCGGCACCTTCGGAGAAGGTGTGTTCGTAGGTCATCCGGGACAGCTGGCGGGCCTCGAGCTCGACGCTGTGTTCGTTCTGGGGCTCGCCGAAGGGGTGTTCCCCGCGACCAGGCGAGACGATTCGCTGCTGCCCGACCACGAACGCGCGGTCCTCGACGGCGCTCTGGCGCTGGTCTCGGGCCGCCTCGACGACGAGCACCGGGACTTCCTGGCCGCGCTGGCCTCGGCCTCGGGCCAACGTGTCTTGTCGTTTCCAAGGGGTGACCTGCGAAAGAGCGCCGAACGGGTGCCAAGCCGATGGCTCCTGGACACGGCGGGCGCACTCGCCGAGCGGCGGGTATGGAGCGAGGAGTTCGCTGCCGTCGCCTCGGCCGGCGATTGGGCGCACGAGATTCCCAGCTTCGTCGCAGGAATACGCGACGCGCCCTTTCCGGCTACCGATCAGGAGTACGAGGCCCAGCGCCTGCTCAACCGGTTGGCCGCCGAGGGGGTCGGCGCCGGTTTCGCAGCCGATCCATTGGCCCGCCGCGAACCTGCCTTCAGGCGCGGCGCCGAGCTGATAGCCGCCAGGGCCTCGCGCTCGTTCACCCGGTTCGACGGCAACCTCACCTCGGTGTTCACTTCGCCCAGAGGCGACCCTTCCGACCATCCGGTCTTTTCTCCCACGCGGCTCGAGACCTGGGCGTCGTGCCCCCACGCGTACCTGATGCGGTACGCGCTCGGCATCGAGCCCATCGAGCGCCCAGACGAGGCGACACGAATCTCGGCGCTCGACAAGGGCAGCCTCATCCACTCGGCCTTGGACGAGTTCGTCAACACCGAGCTGTCCCAAGGTCTGGTGCCCGACGCCGGCAGGCCCTGGTCGCCAGAGGCGCGCCAGCGCCTGCGCCACATCGTCGATCACCACTGCGACCTTGCCGAGAGCCGAGGATTGGTCGGCAAGCGGCTCTTCTGGCAACGCGACCGCAAACGCATCGTCTCCGATGTCCTCGCTGTACTCGACCACGAACTGAGGCGCGAGCACCAGGGGCGACTGGTTGCAGCCGAGCTCGCATTCGGGCTCGGTGAGTCGAGCCCTCTGCGGCATCGACTGCGAGACGGTCGCACGATTGACATCAGAGGCAGCGCAGACCGCGTCGAGATCGCGCCCGACGGCTCGATCATCGTCATCGACTACAAGACCGGCAGCAGCCGGGGCTTCACCGACATCAAGCGCGATGTCGACAAGACCGCGAACGGCACAAAGCTCCAGCTACCCGTGTATGCCTTGGCAGCCAGACGCGAACACGGCGACCAGTCGACCCCGGTTCGGGCGATGTATTGGTTCATAACCTCGAAAGCGAACTACCAGTCGATCGGGTTCGAACTCGACGACGATGCCCTCGGTCGTTTCGACGAGGTCCTCGCGACGATCCTCGACGGTCTCGAACAGGGTGTGTTCCCGGCCAGACCCAGCGGAGAGAGCTTCGAGTTCTTCGTCAGCTGTGACTACTGCGATCCAGATCATCTCGGCTCGGGCGCCCGGCGGCGCGAGTGGGAGCGCAAACGTACAGACCCGCTGCTGCGGCCATACCGCGAGTTGGCCGAGCCCGAACTCCTGCTCGA
>JAGQSP010000455.1 GCA_020439485.1 Acidimicrobiales bacterium
GATTACTTCCTCGCCGACCTGGGGCTCGACGAAGCTGAACAGCTCGCGTTGCAGCTGGCGGCGTCTGTGGTGCGTCTGGACGAGAGTTGGGACGATCAGGCGATCGCCAAGATCGGCGGCACGATCTCGGCTCCGCCCATGGTGGTTGCAGAACTGCCCTCACTGGATCAGTTGCCCGTTGTTCATGCCGCCATTCGCGATCGGGCCCCTCTGGTGTTCGACTACTCGGGCAAGAGCCGAACAGTCGAGGGCCTGGGCCTGTTCTACCGGGAGGGGAACTGGTACCTCAGCGGACGAGACGCCGATGTCGTCAAGACGTTTCGCATCGACCGCATCGCGGGCACGGTTCGTGTCGGCCGTGCGGGAAGCTACGAGATCGCCGGCGAATTCGACCCGGGCACTGCGATGCCTCGCGACCCAATGCTCATCGGCGAGGGAGAGGTCGTCAGTGCTTCGGTCTGGATCGACCAGGCGACGGCGGCACGAATCGTGCGACTGCGCGGTGTCGAGAGTGTGCTCGAGCGCCGCGACGATGGCTCGGTAGTGGTCGAGGTGTTGGTTCGCAATCGAAACGCGTTCAGGTCGTGGGTGCTGGGCCTTAGACACCACGCCGAGGTTCTGGAACCCAGCGAACTTCGTGATGACATCGTGTCCTGGCTAGAGGCGATTGCGGGGGTCGGCTGATGGCGCGTCCTCCTGCCGAGGTCCGGTTGGCCCGCCTCTTGGTGGTGGTCCCGTGGGTGGTCGAACGAGATGGTGCGACGATCGGCGAGATCGCCGATCACTTCGGAATTCCCGAGGGAGATGTCCTGGCCGACCTGTCGTTGGTTCAGTGCTGTGAGATTCCGCCCTATGGGCCCGACAACACACTCGGCATCATCGTCGACGACGACCGGGTGATCGTCGAACCTGGTGCCATGTTGGGACGTCCGCTGCGCCTGGGGCCTCAGGAGGGTTTCGGCCTGCTGGCCGCGGGCCGTGCTGCCCTGGCGGTGCTGGGCGATTCGACCGGTTCGCTCGCGACGGCTATGGACAAGCTCGAGGCGGCTCTCGGCGACCAGAGTCCTCTCGCCGTCGACGTCGAGCGGCCCCCGCTGATCGACGATCTCCAGAACGCAGTCACCAGCCGACATCGAGTCGAGATCGACTACTACACGGCATACCGCGACGAGGTCACCACCAGGCAGATCGATCCGCTCAGTGTGTTGAACCACGACGGCGACTGGTATGTCCACGCCTGGTGTCACAGCGCCGGCGCGCTACGTACCTTTCGGGTCGACCGGATAGACGGTATGTCCAACACGGGGCAGGTCTTCGAGGCGCCGACCGAACCGTTGGATCCTCCACGCCTGGGCCCGGGTGGTGATGGGGTCGAGGTGACGCTGCGGATTCCGTCGACAGCGCGCTGGGTGGTCGAGTCGTACGAGACCTCCAGCGTCGAAGACCTGGGCGACGGCGTTCTGCAGGTGACCATGCCCATTGCCGGCAACGTCTTCCTCGAACGGCTGTTGCTGAGGATCGGGCCGACGGCTGTGGTCATAGCTCCAGAAGACCTGCGCAACGTCGGCTCCGACGCAGCGTCTCGAGTTCTCGATCTGTACGGCCGCCATCGGTGATCGGCGATCGCAGCGGCTTGGGCGGCCGGATCGTGTCGGAGGCAATCAATGCCGTGTGGGATTTCGCCCGCCGTCACGGCGGTATCGGAGCCAACCACCGCAAGGCGCGACAGTTCGGCGCCTTCGGCCATGGCAGCTACATCGGATTCCCCGGCGGAACCGTCTATGGCGAACGGTGGATCCACATCGGCAGCGACTCACTGATCGCCGACCATGTGACGATCAGCGCAGGAATGTTGCCAGGCCAGCAGATGGTGACCGATCCGGTTGTGCGCATCGGAAACAGATGCCTGATCGGCCGCTACAACAGCATCGTCGGCCATTTCTCGATCGACATCGGCGACGACGTCTTCACCGGCACCAACGTGTACATAACCGACCAGAACCACACGTACGAGGATCTCGAAGAGCCAATCGGCCGACAGCTGCCCGTCGAGGCTGCGGTCAGCATCGGTAGGGGGTCGTGGCTGGGCTCTGGGGTGGTGGTGCTGCCCGGTTCTCAGATCGGCGAGCACGTGGTGGTCGCAGCCAACTCGGTCGTGCGAGGAGTGGTACCCGATCGTTGCGTCGTTGCCGGTGTTCCGGCTCGAGTCGTAAGGCGTCACGATCCGGATTCGGGCTGGTCGGCAAAGGCCACATGACCGGCCGCCCCCGAATCTTGGTCCTCGGTGGTTCGGGGCTGGTCGGCTCGGCGGTGGTAGCAGAGGCAGCGCGCCGCGGATTCGATGTGGTTTGCGCTTCGCGGACCTCAGACCACTTCATCGACCTGGCCGATCTGTCCTCGATCGATGCCGCCCTGAGCACGATCGATGCTGACATCGTCGTCAACGCGGCCTACGTCAAGACCGGTCCGCAGGCTGACATGGTCACGGCGGTGGCTCCGGGCCTAGTCGCTCGGCGCTGTGCTGACGCCGGCGTCAGGTTCGTCCACGTCTCCACCGATGTCGTGTTCTCGAGTTCACCCAACTGGAGACACGAGAGCGACCCGACCGATCCGGTCGGCGCCTACGGCGAGCTCAAACTGCGGGCAGAACACGCAGTCTTGGAGGCCGATGGCGGCGCCGCCGTGGTTCGTACATCGCTGGTCATCGGATCATCGCAACGCCCCGGCGAGCAGGAGGCATTGGTTCGGCACGCCGTAGCCAACCCTGGGGACGTGGTGTTCTATCGCGACGAGTTGCGTGCTCCTGTAACGGCCACAGACCTGGCACGCGCCCTGGTGGACGTCGCGTCCAGCGGCGTGGCCGGTGTGTGGCATGTGGCGGGCCCCCAGGCGCTCAGCCGTCTGCAGATCGCCAAGCGGGTGGCGGCTCGGCTTGGTGTCGAAGCCCCGTTGGTAGGGGGAACGACCCCACCCGGAGCCGACAGGGCCAAACAGGTGTTGATCTCGTCGCTGCGCTTCGAGCGAGCTTTCGGCTGGAGCCCCGACGTCATCTAGCGCTCGCAGGCCCGTTGCTGGAAACTAGGGTTCGGGTCACCCGAGAGGAGACCGATGCAAACCGAGCTGTTGTTCCTTTCCGACGCGTATCAGACCGACATGGTCGCCGAGGTGATCGGTGTCGACGGCGACAAGGTGGCCTTGGACCGAACGGTGTTCTACGCGACCGGCGGTGGCCAACCCTGCGATCTGGGCCGGCTGGTGTGGGACGGGGGCGCTTCGTCTGTGGTCGATGTGCGCAAGGCTGGACCGACCGTGTGGCACACCCTCGATGGAGATGCTCCCGAAGTCGGCCAGCAGGTGACAGGCACGATCGACTGGCAACGCAGGCATCAGCTGATGCGCACGCACACCGCCTTGCACATCTTGTGCGGAGTCATCTGGAATCGCTGGGGCACCGCGGTGACCGGGGGCAACATGGAGCCGCTGTCGGCCCGCATGGACTTCGAGTTCGACCCTTTGCCAGAAGGATTTGCCCGCGAGGTCGAGCAACTGGTCAACGACGAGATCGCAGCCGACAGACCCATCGAGGTGTCTTTCCTCGACCGGTCCGACGCCTTGTCCGACGCAGACCTGATCCGCACGAAGGTGAACCTGATTCCAGAGGCGGTCACCACGATTCGGGTGGTCGACATCGTCGGGCTCGACAAGCAGGCAGACGGCGGAACCCATGTGGCATCGACGGGCGAAGTCGGGCGATTCGAAGTGGTCAAGACCGAATCGAAAGGCAAGGGCAACAAGCGACTGAGGATCAGGTTGAGCTGATGAACGAACCGAGTATTCACGACGAGCTGACCGGTCAGACGGTCGAGTTGCTGCAGGCGATGATTCGTAACCGCTGCGTCAATGACGGCAGCGCCGAATCGGGCCACGAGATCCGCAATGTCGACCTGCTGCAGTCGTTCCTGGCCGGGCCGGGAGTCGAGTTCCAGACATGGGAACCGACGCCGGGCAGGTCCTCTCTGGTCGCGCGTATCGAAGGCACCGATCCGGACGCCCCCTCGGTGTGCCTGATGGGACACACAGACGTTGTCCCCGCCTCCGACGAGGGCTGGCAGCACGACCCGTTCGGTGGCGAGATCCACGACGGTGAGGTCTGGGGGCGCGGCGCCGTCGACATGTTGAACCTGACCTCTTCGATGGCGGTGGCCTTCAGGCACATCGCTCGCTCGGGCCGGCGCCCCAAGGGCGACCTCATCTATTTCGCAGTAGCCGACGAGGAGGCAGGTGGCCGACACGGGGCTGCCTGGTTCACCGACAACCAGTACGAACCCATCGCCGCCGACTATGTGTTGACCGAGTCTGGAGGCACGCCCATCGGGACATCGGGAGATCATGTCGGACGTATCACGGTGACCGTCGCCGAGAAGGGCATCGCATGGCGGCGCCTGACAGTCAGGGGCACACCAGGCCACGGTTCGATGCCCTTCGGAGCCGACAACGCCCTGGTGAAGGCGGCCGAGGTCGTCAGGCGCCTCGCTGCCTACCGCCCGGGCTCGGTTCTGTCAGACGTTTGGGCCGGCCAGGTCGAGGCGATGGGATTCGAAGGCCAACAGAGGGCGGCTCTGCTGGACCCGCTTACCGTTTGGGACGCCATCGCTGCCATCGACAACCCTGCGACAGCCAAGCGGCTTCACGCCTGCACACACACGACGTTTTCGCCCAATGTCATCCACGGCGGTTCGAAGACGAACACGATCCCCGACGAGGTCGTCATAGATGTCGACATCCGAACGGTTCCAGGCGAGAACAGGGCCGAGGTCGATGCCCACCTGCGAGCTGCCCTGGGCGAGTTGTTCGACGAGGTCGAGATCCGTTCGATCCACGACGACCCGTCGACGGCGTCGTCCACCGACACCCCGATGTGGGAGGCACTTTCGCGAGTGGCCCGTCGTCGCTACCCACAAGCAGCGTTGGTGCCGACCATGACCACCGGCGGAACCGA
>JAGQSP010000038.1 GCA_020439485.1 Acidimicrobiales bacterium
TTCGAACTCGGAGCTTCGGGGGCTGACGCCTCGCGCGTCGGCGACACCGGTGATCTCGTGGAAGCGGCCCATCAGCCCGGGGCTCAAGCCGCCGATCGTCACGAAGCCGTCGGCGGTGCGGTAGTGCCGGAAGTACAACCGGAAGGCGCCGCCTGCGGGAACAGCGCGCTGTTCGTAGAGCTCGCGCTGCGCGTCGAAATCGGCGCCCGCAGCCCGCAGCAGCGAAAGGTCCTCGTCGATCTCGGCCAGAGCGGCGGTGTCGCGCTCTGCGACCTTGGTCAGCATCGGCGTACCCAGTGCCATGGCTGTTCCCAGCAACGAGACGTCGACGCGCTGCCCCTCGCCGGTGAGGTCGCGGTGGCGAAGGGCTGCCAGGATCCCCACGGTTGCCATGATGCCGGTGGACGTGTCGTTGATGGCCGGACGTGTGGGCTCTGGCACACCGCCAGATGAGCGGTTCATAGAAAAGCCCACACCGCTGCGACCCTGTACCAACACGTCGTAGCCGCCAACGTCAGCGTCGGGACCCTCGGGCCCGAACGGCGTCAGGATCAGCTGCACCAAGCCTGGGTTGATGGTGCGGGCGCGTTCCCAATCGAGGCCGAATCGTTCGACATCGTTGAGCTTCAGGCCGACGATGCAGATGTCGGCCCACGCCAGCAGGGCGTCGATGACCTTGCGACTATCGGGTGCAGTGAGATCCAGCACGATGGCGCGCTTGCCAGGGTTCGCCACGGCGTAGGCCTTGCCCTCGTGGTCGCCCAACGGGGCTATGAAGCGCATCGCGTCGCCCTCGGGCGGCTCGATTTTGACGACATCGGCGCCCAGGCTGGCCAGGATGCGAGCACTGAACGGGGCTGCAATGTTCTGGGCGAACTCGACCACCTTGATGCCGGTCAGGGGGGCTGGTGCGCTGTCTTGGGCTGGGGTCATGGTTGCTCTCGGGTCATGTCTGTGACCATCTTTCGTCGAAACTCCAGACGTCGCCGAACCCCATCAGCTCGTGCATGTCGGATATGGGCAGCACGGGTTGGTTCAGGTTTGCGCTTGTGCCGTGTTCGTGCAGGTGCCTGTAAGCGTGCTCCATCGCGGCCGCTGCTGCCAAAAGGGCTGTGACCGGGGAGATCACTATCGCAAAGCCGAGGTCGGCCAGGATCTCGCGATCGACGATGGGCGAGAACCCACCCTCGACCAGGTTGGCCATCAGCGGGGCGTCGATGGCCCGAGAGATCGAGCGGAACTCGTCGAGGTTCTCGGGCGATTCGACGAACACCACGTCGGCGCCGGCCTCGGCATAGGCCCGCCCTCGTGCGATGGCCTCGTCGAGGCCGAGGCTGGTTCGTGCATCGGTGCGAGCGATGACGAGCAGGTCGGCGTTTCGCCTGGCGTCGAGGGCGACCTCGATCTTGGTGACCATGTCGGCGACCGGCACGACGGTGCGCCCGGCCGCATGGCCACATTTCTTGGGAAACTCCTGGTCTTCCAGCTGCACGGCAGCAACGCCGGCATCTTCGTACCCTCGAACGGTGTGGTGCACGTTCAGCAGGCCACCGAAGCCGGTGTCGGCGTCGGCTATCACCGGAGCCTCGACACCCGCACAGATGCGGGCCACCCTGGCCACCATGTCGGTATAGGTGGCGATGCCCGCGTCGGGCACACCCAGATGCGACGCCGAGATGCCATACCCGGTGGCGTACAACGCATCGAACCCGAACCGGTCGGCGATGCGCGCCGAGACCATGTCGAACACACCCGGCGCAACGGTGAGCTCGCCGGCGCGCACCCTGTCGGCCAGCCAGCTCCTGCGATCGTCTGCGTCGCTCACCCGGCCTCTTCTATCTCGACCACCCGCTTCGAGCGCATGGCAACGTGTTGGGTCTCCCAGCCCGCCGTGGCCTCGCCGACCGACTCGATGCTCCACATGTCGTCGGTGGTGGCGATGTCTGCCGGGGGCCATTCGAGGTACCGCTTGATCCTGTTGCCGCCCACCCAATAGACCTGGGCGGTCGCCTCGCAGCCCTCGGTCAGCAGCCATCCGACCAGGGGCGAGATGTTCGCCGGGTCCCACATGTCGAACGATCCGTCGGTGGGTTCTGCGATGCGTTCTCCGAGGCCTGGCGTTGCCAGGGTCATGCGGGTTCGGGCCGAAGGGGCGATGGCGTTCACTCTGACGCCGTATCGGGCCAGCTCGCGGGCACCCACCACCGACATGGTGGCTATCCCCGATTTGGCTGCGGCGTAGTTGATCTGCCCCGGATTGGAGTGCAGGCCAGATGTCGAGCTGGTGTTGACGATGGATGCGCTGACCTGGTGGCCGGCCTTCGAGCGTTCGCGCCAGTAGGTGGCGGCGTGGCGCATCATCAGCCACGTGCCCTTCAGATGCACCTGGATGACGAGGTCGAACTCCTGCTCGGTCATGTTCACGAGCATGCGGTCGCGAAGGATTCCGGCGTTGTTGACGACACCGTGCAGGTCTCCGAAGGTCTCCACGGCCTGGTTGATGATGCGCTGGCTCGACTCCCAGTCGGCGACCGAGTCGGCGTTGGCGACCGCCTCGCCGCCGGCGGCGCGGATCTCCTCGGCGACCTGCTCGGCGGGACCCGCGCTGGCACCGGTGCCGTCCTGTTCGCCGCCGAGATCGTTGACCACCACCTTGGCTCCCTCGCGGGCGAACAGCAGTGCATGCTCGCGCCCTACGCCGCGCCCCGCTCCGGTGACGATGATCACCCTTCCGTCCAGCGCCCCCATGTGTTTCCCCCTTCGGTGTCGACCGGCTCGGCCGCCGGTGTGTCGCGCCACGGTACCCGGGTTCAGGTCTTCGGTTTCAGCTCGATGGTCACGATGTGGGTCGCGGGCGGCCGGTCCATCTGGTCCCATGGTCGCCATGGCGTGAGTGTGGTGCGTCTGCCCACCCTCTGCACCAGCACCGCACGCTCGGGCTCGTCAGCGACCCAGGCAAACCCCTTGGCTCGCACCACCGAAGGAGCAAGCCCCGCCAGCATCTGAAGCAGGGCCTCGCGGTCGATCGGTTCGGCCAACTCGATCGCCCCTCTGCGAAACGTGAGGTCGGCGGGCGCTGTGTCTACCTCGTGGTGCAGTGTCGCCACCGCGGGCGCCAACAACACGTCGAGCGGCACGGCGGCGTCGCGAGCGGCAATGACCGGTGCCTGGCACCGCTCGCGGAGCCAGTCGGCGACCGCTTCGGGTTCGGGGTGCAGGTCGGTCTTGTTCAGCACCACCAGGTCGGCC
>JAGQSP010000456.1 GCA_020439485.1 Acidimicrobiales bacterium
AGACGCTCGGCGCGATGTCGGGCGGAGCCTGAGTGCAGCCCACACTCGCCTGCATCCGCCTCGAACTGACGCGCCCAACTAGCCGAGTGCGCTACTTAGCGTGAGATTTGGGTTACTGCTAGTGTTGCTGCGCGAGGAGGGCAGCGATGTCCAGGTGGAATCTCGATCAGATCCGTGTGGCAGTTGTTGCGCTTGCGGCGGCCATGATCTCCGCGATGGTGGGCCCATACTCAGAGGTGAGCGCCGAGCCGGCAATGTCGCCCTTCGACCCTCGGTACGGGGTGGTCGATGTCCTCATGGCACCTGACGGCACACTCGGGATCTTGTCCGAGCGTCGCGACCTTAGGCCCGAGGTGATCTTGACGACGGTCGACGACGAACTGAACGTCACCAGTCGCACCGCCGGACTGTTGCCCTACTGGGCATACGCGAGCTTCGACCTTGGCTACTCGAGCGAGCGCGACGAGTGGCTGGTAGCTATGGGGACTGAGGCCGACGTTCGTGTTCTGGCGTTTCGCGCCGACGGTTCGGTCGAGCGGACGCAACCGATCGGCATGCGCGAAGCCCGGACGCGGCTGGCCGTTTTCGACGATCCCTTCGACCCTACGCACGTGTTCGTGTCCTCACAGGAACTGTCCGACGAGGAGGTGCGATCAACTCTGCGCATCTACCCTCTGACCCTTGGCAGCCTCGGTCTCGAGTCCCCGGTTGTGGAAACGGCTGACGAGCCGTTCCAATTCGCATCCTCTGTCCGCCTCGATTCAGGGGAATTGTTGGTTGTGGTGTTCAACTTGTTCGGCGGGGTGGCCGAAGTACGCCGGTACGGCAGTGATTTCTTTGCGTACTCGGTGGTATCGATCACCTTGTCCCCCCGCATAGGACAGACGCGCCTTCCGGAGCTGGTTCGCCACGCCGACCAGTTCGTGCTCGTCGATCACGAGTCGCCATGGCCGGTTGCAGCAGTCTTTGACTCGGACGGCGCTGCAGTGCCCCGGAGACTTCCGGCCGCAGTAGGAGTTCCGCTCGAGAACGATCCCTTTGTAGCCATGCATCTGACAGTCGATGGTGAAGGCGACGTCGTCGCCGCCAGTCTTTTTGACATGGCCGACCCGCTCTACCGCCAGCGGCTAGCGCTCGGCGACTTTTCGCCGGGCCCGCAACCCGACTCACTGTTTGCGGCGGCATACGTGGGATCGAGCCTGATCCTCGTGGGTGGCAACGGATCTGTCGCAGCTGCGTCTGTCGTCGACTGGCCCCGTGCGCCACTGGTCGGCTTCGATCCGCCGGCTGCCCCAGCGTCGGCCGCCCTGTCCAGGCCCGAATTCGCTATTGGAAAGGCGCTAACTCTGCACAGCTCGCCGATGACCACAACCGGGCTCGACGACGTTCTGCTCACGACAGTTCGGGGAGAGTTCGCCTGGTTGGATGCTGCTTGCCGGTTCGGATCTCGGTTCCGGTCCCAACACGAGCTGGCCAGCTCCGACTGGACCGACCGTGCTTCGGCTGGCGTACAAAGAGCAGTGCCAATCAGCTCGACGCCCGGCCAGTTCGTCGTCTCCGATGGCGGCGATTTTCGCGTCATCGAGGTTCCCGGGAACTCGTCCCTCCTGGTTGCATCCGGCGACCCCAACCAGCCTTCACTGGTCAGCTGGTGGGACGGAGAGGCGATGTCACTGGTCCTCGTGGATGATCGAGGTCGATTGGTGGCTGGACCCGTCGAGATCGCGACGGCCGAGCCGGCCGACGACGCTGTTCATGACATCCACCGAGGTCGTTTCGTGCTGGCGTCGGCCCAGGATCTGATCGTCGTCGACGGTCATGACCTGTCGGTGGTGGCGAGGTGGACCGAGCCCTTCCCGGTGCACGTCTCGACGGTAGCTGTGAGTGTCGATCCTGCGACTGGCGTAATCGGAGCTGCGGGAGGCGGCTCTATGACGGGCAGCACCTGGATGGCGCGCTTCGACCCGGAGGGGGTTGTCCCAGACGTTGCCTTCCAGATCTTCGGGATGAATGCCAACAGCGTGGCGGTCGCCTCCGACGGACCGAACGGGCGCTTCCTCATTGCAGCCGAACACCTCTATGACGGGTACGTAGGGATGTACGACCTGATGGTCGAACCGACCGGGATGAGTCGGGAGGGTACCCAGATCGCTCGTGTGCCGGTCGAGCGGCCGAGATCTGGCCTTTGGCTGGCGTACAGCGCAACCGACGGCTCGGGTGTGGTGGCGACCGGCAACACCCTCACTCCATTCGCTTTCGATGGACCTGCGCCCACTTGTGTAGCTCCCGATGAAGATGCCGAGGTGACGCTCGTCGCGACGGCAGGTCTGCCAGCCGGCGGAGCAGTCGTCGCCGTCGAGGAGCCTGTGCCGCAGATGTCCTTGGGGGACCCTCGCGATCCGTACGGCTACTGGATTGCCTCATCCGCGGGGGTGGCCGGACTCGGCAATGCTCCAGGGCTGTACCGGGAGCACTCGCTCGTTGGGCATCGCGTAGCCCCTCATCCGGGAGGCGAGGGCTATTGGACGCTCACGCATTTTGGGTATGTCACGGCGTACGGGGTGGCGCAACACCTCGGCGACCCAGGGTTGGGTGCCATCGAACTGCTGCCCAGCGCCACCGGTGACGGGTACCTGGCGGTTTACCGGTCAGGTGAGATTCGAGCGTTTGGCGACGCCGTGCACTGGGGCGACCTCCCATCGCTCGGTATCGACCCGGGGCTCATCGTCGACGCTGTGATGACGCCCGACGGTCAGGGCTATTGGCTCGTCGGCCATGATGGCGGCGTGTTTGCGTTTGGTTCCGCCAGTTTCCTCGGCTCGCTGCCTCAGTTTGTGGCAGTCGAGAATCTCGCCGCTCCGATCGTTTCGATGGCGGTATCGCCGACGGGCATCGGCTACTGGCTGATAGGCCAAGATGGCGGGGTGTTCGCCTTCGGCGACGCCCAGTTCCGTGGATCTATTCCCGGACTTCTGGGCGGCAACGCGTTGGTCGAAGGAATTGTTGCTGCGGACGATATTGGCGGCGGCTACCTCCTGCTCGGCGGAGACGGAGGCGTCTTCAACTTCAGCGACGAAGTATTCCTCGGAAGTCTCGCCGGATTCGGTCTGGGGGCCACTGACCTCGTCGTGCGCCCGGGCACCTAACACCAGCTTCGCCTTCAGAGGACGACCGTGACCTCGAGCAACTCACCCAACCTTGGTCAACACGAATCCGTCGTAGCCGTTCGCCG
>JAGQSP010000039.1 GCA_020439485.1 Acidimicrobiales bacterium
CCCACACTCACCGCCGAGATCGAGGAGATGGTCGGCATCGCCGAGGCCGTCGGCTCTACCGGAACCGGTGTTCTGCAACTGGTGGGCGACTTCCGCGACTTCGACGACGAGTTCCGCATCGCCAGGGCCATGGCCGAGCGATCGGGTAGGCCGATCTCGATTTCGGTCGCCCAGGCAGGGGGTCGCCCCGAACAGTGGAAGGCCCTGCTCGACTCGATGGCCGCGGCCACCGACGAGGGTGTGACGATGCGGGCCCAGGTGGGAGCCAGAGCCGTTGGCATCCTGCTGGGGCTGCAGGCCACGCTGAGCCCGTTCATGAAGTGCCCCACCTACAGGCGCCTCGCCGAGCTGCCTCTCGAAGATCGGGTCGTCGCCATGGCTGCCCCCGAGGTCAAGCAGGCGATCATCTCCGAGCTGTCCGACGATCTCGATCGCAACGTTCTGGGCGCTCGCGTGGCCCAGCGCTGGGACCTGATGTTTGCGCTCGGCGACCCGCCGCAATACGAACCCTCACCACACGACAGCGTCGAGGCCACCGCCAGACGAATGGGTGTGGAGCCGGCATCGTTGGCATATGACCTGATGCTCGAACGTGGGGGACAGGCACTGCTGTATGTGCCCTCGCTCAACTATGTCGACGGCAACCTCGATGTCGTGCGCGAACAGCTGATGCACCCTGTGGCGGTTCCGGGCCTTTCGGATGGCGGGGCCCACGTGGGCACCATCTGTGATGTCAGCTTTCCCACCACGCTGATGCAGTGGTGGGGCCGCGACCGACCGCACGGGCGTATCCCGCTGGAGACCATCGTTCACAAGCAGGCTCGGGCCACCGCCCGTGCTGTCGGCCTGAACGACCGGGGCCTGCTGGCCCCTGGCTACAAGGCCGACATCAATGTCGTCGATTTCGACTCGCTCACCCTGCACGCTCCGGTGATCGTCGGCGACCTTCCGGCGGGTGGGCGCCGGCTCCTGCAGAGGGTGACGGGCATCGACCACACCTTCGTGTCGGGTGTCGAGGTGTGTTCGAACTCCGAATCGACCGGCGAGACCCCGGGCCGTTTGGTGCGAGGTGCGCGCGGCTGAACCGGGTCAGCCTTCTCGTATCACGATGGTTGCGAAGCACATCTCGTCGTCGGTGCCGTCGGCCCACAGCACGTAGGCGGGCTCCAGGCTCGGATCTCGAAGCGATCGGTCCCAGGTGCATTCGATGCGCACCATGTCAGAAGGCGCTACGTCGATCTGTTCGACCGGGTAGTAGTTGTACTGCCAGTCGAAGTCCCATTCGGGGATGTCCAACAGCACCCGCTCGTCTGGCGTGTCGGGGTTGAGGGTCATCCGGAAGCTGGCACCCAGCTCGTGCTGGTGCCCCAGAACCGAAACGATGGTGCCGCGCTCGCGCATCGGCAGGTCGCATGCCGCCGAGGCCAGACCTTCTGTCATGTGCGCGAAGTCGGCTGGCGTCTTGCGACAGATCGCCAAGATGGTGTCTGCCAGCACCCCTTCGTCGCCGTATTTGGCAAGGGCCGCAGCCATCGCTTGATCGCGGTCGCACAGGGGGCCGGTTTCGGCCGAGCTGCAAGGGATCTCGGCCGGTGCCAGGAACTCGACGATGTTCACCGGGTCGAGGTCGGCTCCTGCGTCGGCCAACTCGATCGCAAGAGACGAGAGGTCGGCGGGGGCGTCGACCTCGAAGTGATAGTGAACCTGGATCACTATGAAGTCGCCGGGCTGCATCGCCAGCCCAGACCCCTCCGGAAGGGCGGTGGGACCCTGCCCGGGCGCCCAACCCAGGAAGATTCCGCTGCCCCGAACGCCTGACCCGCCAAAGCAGGGCCACCCGCCCTGTTGGGGTGATTCGGCGTCGAGAGCCTCGGCGTCGGGGCGGGCCGAGGCCGGGAGCTTGTAGCCGATGGCGTGGTGAACGATCTCTGTCTGGTCTGGTACGAACTCGTAGGCGGTGAGCCACTGGGGCTCGGTGAACCCGGGGTCGTAGATGTAGCACCGATACTGGTCGGGCTCGTAGAGGTAGCCGTCGTAGCCGGCATCGGGAACCAGCACCATGTCGGGCTCGTCGAGGCCCACGACGCCGACCGCCGACTGGATCACGGTCTGGGGGTCGACATCGAGTTCGGCCTGCTCGGCCCACTGTCTTATGGCCTCGACCTCGTGGTCGGCCAACAGCAGTTGGTCAGAGAACTCGACGCTCAACGCGGAGGCCGGCCAGGGCGGCATTTCGCCCGTGATCACCGAGGCCGAGATGATGTCGGCGTTGGCCGCCACCTGGGCGGCGCTGTCGATGCGCATGTGGGCCGTGCCCGGGCCGTTGCCGGTGTGGCACTGGGCGCACATGGTCTCGAGCACCGGCAAAACGTGGCTGGAGAACGCCAGCTCGCCTTCTGGCACCGGTCGCTGCGAAGTCGTCGTGGACGGGGTGGTCGTTGCTGGGGCGCTGGTGGTCGACGCGACGGTCGCGGCCGGGGTCGCCTCCGAGGTGGGAGCCTCGCTGGTAGAAGCTGGCGCGGTGTCGACGGTCTGGGTGTCGGCGGGTGATGCGGCATTGTCGGGGCCGTTCGAACCGCAGGCGCCCAGCAGCCCCGCGGTGGCAACGAACATCGTCAGCATCAGTCCCCAACGCCATCTCATGCATCAGAGGATGCCAGACCAACAGTGGTGTTCCTCCGGCCTAATCGCCTACGGTGAGCGCCCGCAACCGCGCTCATGGAGGATGTCTTGGTGCGGACCTCGATGTTGAAGCCGGCAGCCGGGGTCGTGTTGGCCGGGGTTGTTTGGGCGAGCCTGACGATGGCGATGTCGGGCGCTCAAGAGCAGCCCGCCGAACAGACCACCGACGTCGCCGGAACCCAGGTGGTCGTCGCCACGAAACCCCTTGCGCCGTTCGTGTTCGTCGAGTCGGACCTGGCCGATGGCAGTGGCTTGTCGGGCTACAGCATCGATGTCTGGAACGAGCTCTCGACCAGGTTGGGCCTGGAAACGACCTGGCTGGTCGAGGACACGGTCGGCGAGATCCTCGAAGACGTTCGCATGGAACGGGCCGACGCGGCCATAGCCGGCATCTCGATGACAGCCGAGCGCGAGGCATTCCTCGATTTCGCCCACCCCTACTTCGACTCGGGTCTGCAGGTCGCCACCCAGCCCGTGGCAGACCAGAGCGCACTCTCGTCGATGCTGGGCTTGGTCACCAGCGGACCCGTTCTGCTGTTGGGCGCCGCCATGGTGGCGCTGACGCTGGTCGTTGCCCATCTGGTGTGGCTCACCGAGCGCCGCCACAACCCCGAGTTCCCTCGCGAGTACAGCAAGGGGATCTCAGAAGCGCTGTGGTGGTCGACGGTGAGCGTCATCACCGGCGGTGAGGCGGTCAAGGACATCAGGCGGCCGCTGTCGCGGATCCTCGCCGTGTTCTGGATGATCGTCGGGTTCTTCCTCATCGCGTTCATCACCGCTCAAGCCGCGTCATCGCTGACCGTCAGCGAGCTGCAGAACGACATCGGCGGCCCCGAGGACCTACCCGGTCATTCGGTGGTGACCGTCGAGGGCACGGTCGCCGAGTCGTACCTCCAGTCGGTCAACATCTCGGCGTCGACCGTCGCCGATGTCGAAGCCGCCATGGGTGCGGTGGCCGAGGGTCGCTTCGATGCCGTGGTCTACGACGCGCCCGTGCTGTCGTATCTGATTCAGACCGTGTACCCCGGGCGGGTTGCCTTGGCCGGTTCGACGTTTGCGCCCGACCCCTACGGCATCGCCCTGCAAACGGGCAGCGAGTTGCGCGAGCCGATAAACGCCGCCTTGCTCGAGATGTTTCGCGACGGAACCCTCGAGGAGTTGAACCTCAAGTGGCTGGGCGTCAGCCGCTGAAGGTCAGCGCCCACCGCCGACATCCAGCAGAGCGCCCGTCACGTACGAAGCCTGGTCTGACAACAGCCAACAGATCGTATCGGCGACCTCGTCGGCCGTGCCAGGTCGTCGCAGCGGAATGCTGGGGGCGATGCGTTGAACGCGTCCAGCGTCTCCGCCCGACGCGTGGATGTCGGTGTCGATGATGCCCGGCCGCACGCAGTTGACCCTGATGCCGTGGGGGCCTCCCTCCGAGGCCAGGCCGATCGTCAGCGTGTCGATGGCGCCTTTGGTGGCGGCATAGTCGACGTATTCACCCGGCGAGCCGAAGCTCGACGCACGCGACCCCACGTTGACCAACACTCCGCCTCCGCCCGCCACCATGCGACCGAAGGCCTCTCGGGCCACGTACATGGCTCCAAGGACGTTGGTCTCGACCACCCGCCGCAGGCGTTCGCCGTCGAAGGTGTCGAATGTGCCCTGCTTGCCCAGGACACCCGCGTTGTTGACCACCGCATCGAGGCCGTCGAACAGGTCGTCGACCTCGGCGAACATCGCCATCACCTGCTGTTCGTCGGAGACATCGGCACCCAGCGCAACAGCGTCGGCTCCGGCGTCGACGCAGCGGGCCACGACCTCGTCGGCGGCTCCGGCGTTGGTGGCGTAGTTGACAACCACATCCCAGCCCTGCGAGGCGCAGCGCACGGCCGTTGCAGCTCCGATGCCTCGGGAGGCTCCCGTGATCAATACGACAGGGCGGCGATCGTTCATAGCGCTGCGCCTCCGAGCTCGACGTTGAGCGAAGAAGGCGAACGGTCGCTTATCGATGCCTTCCACGTGGGCTGGCCGACCATGTGCATGTCGGGGAAGCGGCGCAGTATGGCGGGCAGGGCAACCCTGGCCTCCAGCCGAGCCAGCGATGCACCCAGACAGAAGTGGTGGCCGTAGCCAAAGGTCAGGTGGGGGTTGGGGCTGCGGCCGAGCACGACCTCGTCGGGCCGATCGAACACCCTCGGGTCGCGGTTGGCTCCGATGATTCCCATGAACACGGCCTGACCCTCGTCGAGCACGTGCCCGCCACGCTCGTGGCGTTCGGCGACCATGCGCATCATGGCCTTGGCAGGCGCGTCCAACCGCAGCAGCTCCTCGATGGCAACCGACAGGTCGACGTCGCCCTCGGCTATGCGCCGGGCGGCTTCTGGGTTGTTCATCAGGGTGATCAGCGACGAGCCCAGGAACGAGGTCGTGGTGTCGTGGCCCGCGAACAGCAGCAGCGAACACGCGCCGAGAATCTCGGTGAAGTCGAGGCCTTGGTCGCCCTCGTTCTCGAGCAGCAGCGACAGCAGATTGTTCTGTGGTTCTGCCCGATACCGCTCGATCAGGCCGCCGATTTCGCGTTCCAGCTCTTCGCCGGCCTCGGCTGCTGCCTGCTCGTAGTCGGGTCGATTGACAGCACCGAACACCACCGCCCCGAACTTCTCGGACCATGCCGGCAGCCAGTGCCGTTGGTCTTCGGGCACACCGAACAGCTCGGCGATCACGGCGGCGGGTATCGGGTGGGTGAACGAGTGAACGAGGTCCGTGGCGCCGTCGCCAGCCTCTGCCTGAACGGCAGCCAGCTGGCGGTCGACGATCTCCTCGACCTGGCGGGTGAGAGTCGAAACCGCCTTGGGTGTGAACGACCGGCTGAGGGGATTGCGCAGACGGGTGTGGGTTGGCGGCTCGTGAAACAGCATCCAACCGTCGAGCAGGTCGATGGCCTTGGCCAGCACCTGGGCGCGGTGCTCGGGCAGACGCGATCGAAATGCGTCCATCCGCTCGGTCGACAAGCGGCGGTCTCTGAAGGCTTC
>JAGQSP010000457.1 GCA_020439485.1 Acidimicrobiales bacterium
GGTCGAGGGGTAGGTGATCATCAGGGCGCCGACGGCATCGCCGTGCTGGTGAATCTTGGCCTTCAGGTCGTCTATGTCGATGTTGCCGAAGTCGTCGCAACCCACCACGACCACCCGCATGCCAGCCATCACGGCGGACGCGGCATTGGTTCCGTGCGCCGACTCGGGGATCAGGCACACGTTTCGCTCGTGATCGCCGTTGGCCTTGTGATACTCACGAATGGCCAGCAGCCCGGCGAACTCGCCCTGCGAGCCGGCGTTTGGTTGCAGGCTGATCGCGTCATAGCCGGTGATCTCGATCAGCAGGGTCTCGAGCTCGCGGATCATCTGCATGTAGCCGGCCGCCTGGTCGAGCGGAGCGAAGGGGTGCATCCGCCCGAACTCGGGCCACGTGATGGGCTCCATCTCGGTGGTGGCGTTCAGCTTCATGGTGCAGCTGCCCAGCGGGATCATCGCCCGGTCGAGAGCGACGTCCTTGTCGGACAGGCGGCGCATGTAGCGCAACATGTCTGTTTCAGAGCGATAGCTGTGGAACACCTCGTGGGTGAGGAACGGCGATGTGCGAGCTGAGCCCTCGGGCAGCCCGTCGGGGGCCGACGATTCGATCTCGATCACGGCCCGGTCGACCCCGAAGGCCCTCCACACGCCGCGGACGATGGCTGAGTCGGTGGTCTCATCGAGGCTGATGCCGATGAGGTCGTCTCCGGTTCGGCGAAGGTTGATGCCCTGGTCGCGTGCGGCCCACTCGATGGCCTGAGCCCGGTCGGGGACCCTGACGGTGATGGTGTCGAACCAGTGGTCGTTCACTATCTCGTAGCCGGCGTCGGCCAGGCCCTTGGCCAACACCGAGGCGAGCCGGTGCACCCGCGTCGCGATGCGGGTGAGCCCGTCCGGGCCGTGATAGACGGCGTACATCGAGGCGATGACGGCCAGCAGCACCTGGGCCGTGCAGATGTTGGACGTGGCCTTCTCGCGGCGTATGTGCTGCTCTCGGGTCTGCAACGAAAGGCGCATTGCCGGGCGGCCCGCCGAATCGACAGACACACCGACCAGACGGCCCGGCATCGAGCGACGGTAGGCGTCGCGAACGGCCATGAAGCCCGCATGTGGCCCGCCGAATCCCAACGGCACGCCAAACCTCTGCGACGAGCCGACGACGATGTCTGCGCCCCACTCGCCAGGAGGGGTCAGCAACGTCAACGCCAGCAGGTCTGCGGCCACCGCGACCAGGCCTCCCGCATGATGCACACGCTCGACCAGATCTGCCAGTTCGCCCACGGGGGTGACCTGGCCCGACGAGCCAGGGAACTGCAACAACACGCCATAGACCGACGCGGCATCCAGGTCGGTAAGCGGGTTGCCGACCACCACATCGATGCCCAGTGGCTCGGCCCGGGTCTTGACCACGTCGATGGTCTGGGGATGACAATCGGAGTCGACGAAGAATGCGTTCGACTTCGACTTGGTCGACCGTCTGGCCAAGGTCATTGCCTCGGCTGCGGCGGTGCCCTCGTCGAGCAGCGAAGCGTTTGCCATGTCGAGCCCCGCCAGGTCAGACACCATCGTCTGGAAGTTCAGCAGTGCCTCCAGACGACCCTGGCTGATCTCGGGCTGATATGGCGTGTACGCGGTGTACCAGGCCGGCGACTCGAGCAGGCGCCTGACTATGACGCTGGGGGTGAAGGTGTCGTGGTAGCCCATGCCGATGAGCGAGGTGTTGACCACGTTGCGGTCGGCCTTGGCGCGCAGCCTGGCCAGGGCCTCGAGTTCGCTGGTGGGCGCGGGGACGTTCAGCACCGAGTTGGTGCGTATGCCCCCGGGCACAGCGGCGTCGATGAGTGCTTCGAGCGAGTCGTATCCCAGGTACGACAGCATCTGGGCGATGTCGTCGTCGGAGGGCCCGATGTGTCGGCCGATGAAGGCGGCCTCGTCGGAGAGCTGGCTGATGAGTGGAATCTGGTTCACGGTGGGTCCTGGTCTGTCAGGGTGTCAGCGGGCGGTGGGGATCAGCGGGCATAACGCTGGGGGACAAAGGGCAAGGCGCAAACGGTGACCTCTTCGGCCTTTCCGCGAACATCGGCGCTCAGCACGGTTCCTTCAGTGGCAAGGTCGGATCTCACCATGCCCATGGCCACGGGCGCTCCGACGGTTGGTCCGAAGCCGCCCGAGGTGACCAGCCCCGCGCTTTCACCCTCGCTGTCCACCAAGGGCGACCCGTCGCGCACCGGACGTCTGCCGTTGGGTCTGAGGCCGACGCGGGTGCGGCCAACACCTTCATTCAGCTGGCGCAGCACCGTTTCGGCGCCGATGAAACCGCCCTGTTCACGGCGGCGCTTCTGGATCGCCCAGACCAGATCGGCCTCGACCGGGGTGACCTCCTCGGTCAGTTCGTGGCCGTACAGGCACAGGCCCGCCTCCAGGCGGAGCGTGTCGCGGGCGCCCAAGCCGGCTGGCGCAACCTCGGGCTGGGCCAGCAGCAGCCTGGCCAGGCCTTCGGCCTGGGTTGCGGGAACCGTGATCTCGAATCCGTCCTCGCCCGTGTACCCAGAACGCGAGGTGGGGCAGTCGATACCACCGAGTTGCAGCATCGCTGCGTCCATGAACTTCATTGCGACCGCCGATGGGTCGAGCCTGCTCAAGGCGTCGACGGCCAACGGGCCCTGCAACGCCAGCAAAGCCAGGTCGTCGCGGTAGACGATGTCGACGCCTTCGGTGTTGGCCTGCAGGTGGGCGATGTCGTCGTGTTTGCGCGAGGCGTTCAGCACGGCCACAAATGGCGGGCCGTCGTCGCCCATGGTTCTGGTGACCATCAGATCGTCGATGATTCCGCCCCGTTGGTTGGTCAGGAACGAATAGCGCTGACGACCGGGCTGCAGTGTGGTGATGGCCGATGGCAGCACCCACTCGAGCTGTGAGCCGACGTGGTCGGGGTCGCCGTGTAGTTCGACGATGCCCATGTGCGACACGTCGAACAGGCCGGCCTTGGTGCGTGTGTGGTTGTGCTCGGCGACGACACCTTCGTATTGCACGGGCATGTCGTAGCCGGCGAATGGCACCATGCGCCCGCCCAACTCGAGGTGCAGCGAATGCAACGGGGTGGTCAGGAATGGCGTGTCCGGAGTGTCGGGGTTCATCTGCGTTCCAGCGTTGGGTATGCGTCTGTCGTGTCGACGCCCCCCGCTGTCACTGCACCTGAGAGATTGAGCCGAGAGCTTCGGCCTGCCCCTTCGGTGGGTACTGCGTTCGTGTCGCTTGCGGCGATACGAGCCGTACCTCTCTCCAGCGTCGCCCCTGTGGTGTGGTCCTGTTTGCCTGAGCGATTCCGGGGGCGGTTGCGCCTTCGGCGGACGAACCGGGCGCTGGCGCGTCCGAATCGACTCTCTCCCACACCACAGCGGTGGCTTTCCAAAGGGTAGCAACCCCACCGCCGTCGGGGGCAGTTGTGGATTTGGGCTCAAGTTGCCCGGTGCTTCGTGTCGAACGAGTTGACGTTCCAGATCTATAGGGAGAACCAAGTGCCACAGCCCCGACCTGCAAGTCTGGCCCGTCGAACCCTGACCGCCGGTGCAGCTCTGATGTTGGCTGCCGGTCTTTGTGCAGGCCCTGCCGGGGCTGTCGACAGTGAAGATCCTGCTGGCGACATCGCAGCGGTGCTCGAGGCCGGCGGTCTCGACCCGGCGTCGATTCCGGCAGAGCTGCTGGAGCGGGTCAACGAGCGTCTCGACAAGGCGATCGAGAGCGGCAACCTGACCGAAGAAGAGATCGCCGCAATCGAAGACCTTCGCCAGTCGGGCCAGCTCGAGGAGGCCATCGCGCAGCGCATCGAGACCAAGCGCGAAGAGCGCAGCGCCAAGCGTCAGGCCATCGTCGAACGGCTTGCACAGGCCGGAATCGTCGTCGAGGACGGCCAATCGATACGCGAGGCGTTGGATCAGGCCGGCTTCGAACGTGACGAGATACGCGACCTGATGAAGTCGATCCGTCCCGATCACGACGACGACGGAGAAGCCGACGAGACCGACGACGACCGCACGGCAGTCGAGCGCATCATCGACTCCGCGCTGGACCGGCGAAGCGACAGGGCCAAGGAACGCCAGGAAGAGCGCGAAGA
>JAGQSP010000458.1 GCA_020439485.1 Acidimicrobiales bacterium
TGGCGGATGCGCTCACGCGATCCGCCGTGTCTCATCGTCGTCTTCTGGGGTCGACTCGCCGTAGCCGCTCTCGCGATCGCGGAACACCACCACATTGGACTTTGATCCGAACATCGGGCCCGGGCCAATCTCGTCGCTGTCGTCTGCTGGGGCCTCCTGGGTGCGTACCGTCTTGGCCCAACCAGCCCGTCCCAGCGCGTGGCGATACACCGCTCGCCACCCCGCGAAGAACCAGACCCACGTGAACAACCCGTATGCGTGAGCCGCTACCAGACCCTTCCAAAAGCCGATCTCAGGCTCTGTGCGCCAATAGGCGGTGGCGATCAGCGGTGTGGCCAGGAACCCGGCCAGGTACCACCAGGGCACTATGGGTCCGGCCGTCATTGCAGCGGCACTGGCCGACGGTTCCAGAGCGAAGCTCCTGAACATCGCGGCGGCCGCAGCCAATATCGGAATCGATATCAACAACATCGCGGCCGGGAACAGCAGGTGGATAGTCAGGTCGACCTTGGCCCGCAGGCGTTGCCCCGAGCGCCAGATGGCGGGCAGCGACGACCAACACTGCAGATGGCCCTGGAACCACCGGGTTCGTTGCCTCAGCAGGCGTCGACCGTCGTGCAGCCCCTGCTGGTGGACGGCGACGGTTTCGTCGAACACCGACCGCCAGCCGTTGATGCCCATCCTCAGACCCAGGTCGAGGTCTTCGGTCAGGCAGTCGCTCCAGGGTGCAGCGCCCAGTTCTCGCAACGCCACCAGCCGGGTGAACTGTCCGTTGCCGCCCAGGCCCGTGCTGCCGATGTAGTTGCGCCCACCCTGGAAGATTCGGGCATAACCCGCGAACTCGACGTCTTGCATCCGGGCCAGCCAAGACCTGAACCGGTTAGAGATGCGCACAGCAATCTGCACGGCTCCGATTTGGGGATCGCTGAACCATGCCTTCACCGCGTCGAGGGTTGCCCCGTCGACCTCGCTGTCTGCGTCGAACACGGCTACCACGACCGACTGGGGGTCGATTCCCTCGGCGCTGACGGCAGCGTTCACGGCCCCGTATCCGGCGTTGAGCGCGTCGCCCTTGCCGGTGCGAGCGTTGGGCGCGTGGCGCCGATACAGAAACACCCTCGGATGGCCGAGCGACTCGACCATCTCGGCGGTGCCGTCGGTGGACGCGTCGTCGATCACCAGCACCCTGACGTCTGGTCCCAGCGACACCAGCGACCTCACGGTCTGCACGACCACCAGGCCCTCGTCGAGGCACGGAACCAGGCACACCACCGTGACCGGTGCGCGCTGATCGGGCCTTCGCGGCGCCCTGGGCCTGAATACCAGAGCCATGGCGATGGCATATATGGGTCCCACCAGGCCGACCGCCAGAACGGCCAACCACGCCGGCGAAGTCATAGCTCGGCCTGCCGCGCGTGTCTCCGATACAGCACCGCGTAGCCCGAGATCACGACGATCGGGGCCAACAGCCAGGTAGGAACAGATTCGGCGAACGAGAAGCTGGGAGCCCACTGCATGGCGAGGATGCCCGCAGAGGCGAAGAAGCTGGCGGAGTACATGGGTGCGGCGACCTCCGTGGCGCGACACTAGTCACCACGTTCGGTCGGTGTAAATAGCCCCTTCAGCCACTGAGAGTGTCTGAAAACCAGTTGTAGATAACCAACTCGGCCACTTTTGCCCGCGGCGTGTAGTCGGTTGCCTGGTCGTCTCCAGCGTCGGACAGGTCGTCCCATGCCCACACCAGCAAGCCGGCGAAGTGTTGCGAACCGGACCACGCGGCGCGGGTCGCCTCGAACGCCGCAGCCTGCTCTGCCTGATCGGCTTCGAGGTCACTCTGCCAATCCCATGGGGCCACCACGGCACCGTGCACGCTTCGATAGCCGACCTCTGTCAGCAGGATCTCGCGGTCCCATGAGCGCGCCATCGCCTCGAGCGCTTGCACATGCGGCTGCCAGCCGGCCACCAGCAAGTCCACATCGTCGGTAGGGCGATCGGCGAGGGGCCAATAGGCGCTGACCCCGATGAAGTCGAGGTCATCCCAGAACCCGATGGTGTCGAGGTCGGTGTAGTTGGCCGAGTACGTCAGCGTTCCGGCGAACTCGTCGCGAAGCTGGGCGATGAGCGCTCGCCAGTTCTGCTCGTGTCGTTCCAGCGAGATCAGCTCGGTGCCCACGATGATCATTCCGGCCCCGCTGCGATCACCCACCTGGGCCACCTCACCCATGAGCGTCGCGTAACAGTCGAACCACTGCTCGACATCGTCGGGTTCGATTTCGCCTCGATAGGTGTCGTCCGGCAGGTCGACCATCGGCTTGATAGCGACCTCGAGCCCAGCGCTGCGCGCCAGCGCTGCGACCCGCTCGATGCCCTCGAGCGAAACGGTCTGGGGTCCGGGCGCCGGGCACGAAGAGCCGAGCTCGTCCTGGTACCAGGTGATCGTCAGCGATATCCAGTTGGCTCCGATGTCTGCGATCTGGGCGACGTGTACGGCATTCTCGGGCCGGTCGTATCCGTCGGCGGCCCACACCGGGTAGCTGATGCCCATCACCGGCTGTGGCGATGGCTGTGGCAGTGCCTGCTGCTGTTGCTCGCCCGAACAAGCCGTCAGCACCATCATCGACACGCACATCAGAATCCAGCGGCCGAGGCCGTTTCGTCGGCTTGGCGCTTTGCCCGTCGGCCTCACACGACCTCTGCACGGCGTGGTGGATCGGCCCCGACGCGCTGAACCGTAACCGCCGCCACCCGTCCGGCGAAGTCGAGGATGTCGCGCCATGTGTCGAGGTCTACTCCGGCCGCTGCGTCGCGGGTGGCGACGCCCAGCTCGTGCAGCCGGGTCAGATACCCGCCGCAGAACGAGTCACCCGCCCCCACCGTGTCGACCACATCGACACGCTGCGACGCGGCGGTGGTGTTGCCTGCCGGGGTGTATGCGGTGGCCCCTTGCGCTGTGGTCACTATCAGGCAGCACACGCCGCGGTCGAACAGGTCGCGTGCGATCGCATCGTGGCCGGTGCCGGGCCAGATCCAGTCGAGGTCGGCGTCCGACGCTCGCATCACAGCCACATGGGGCAACCACCGGCGAAACCAGGTGCTCCAGTCCGATCGGCCGCCCGAGCCGATTATCTGCGGCCGAACGTTGGGGTCCAGCGAAACGAGCCCCTGATGCGTCGCTGCCACCTCTGCCAGAACCGCTGCGCCAGGCCGCCGGAACAGGCCCAGCGTGCCACCGTGCAGGATGTGGGGGCCGGGCCCGACCGCGCCCATGTCGGGCCGGTCGAGGGCTGTGTCTGCCGTGCCCTGCCCCTGGAAGGTGAACACCGGCGGGTCACCCTCGACGATGGCCAGGCAGGTCGGCTCGGGTCCACGCTGCGTGAGCCTGGTGTCGACCCCCGAGTCGACGAGGTGCTGCCAGATGATCTCCCCGTACGAGTCCGTCGACACCTTGCCCAGAAACGCCGCCGGGGCGCCGAGCCTGGCCGCAGCCACGGCCGTGTTCATCGGGCCACCACCAGGATGGGCCGTGCCAGACCTGGCAATGTCGATAAGGGCTTCACCTGCACAGATGATCATCGGCGTCACAGTAGTTTCCCGGGTCTGGCTTGCGCCCATAGGTATTTGACCGTACATTCGTGATTTGCTCGTGCCGGGAGATGCTGCATGACGAAACTGGGGTTCCTGCTCGACAGCGACGGCTGCATTGGCTGCCATGCCTGCACCGTCGCATGTAAGAGCGAGCACGATGTTCCGCTGGGGGTCAACAGAACCTGGCTCAAGTATGTGGAAACCGGCGAGTTCCCCAGCACGGCCAGGCATTTCACGGTCATGCGTTGCAATCATTGCGATGACGCACCATGCATGACCATCTGCCCGACGTCGGCTCTGCATCGCACCGACAACGGCGTGGTCGACTTCGACACCGCTCTGTGCATCGGGTGCAAGGGCTGCATGAACGCCTGCCCTTACGACGCCATCTACATCAACCCCGAGACCAATGTCGCCAACAAGTGCAACTTCTGCAACCACCGGGTCGAGGTGGGTCTCGAGCCGGCGTGTGTGGTCGTGTGTCCGACCCACTCGATCAAGGTCATCGACTTCGACGACGTCGACAACGAAGCCCGCAAGATCATCGGCCGTGAGGACGTGGCCGTTCGCTCCCCAGAGCAGAACACCAACCCCAAGGTGTACTACCGGGGTGCCAACCAGGCTGCCCTCGACCCGCTGCGCAGCCGAATCCCCGCCGACGGGCTGATCTGGGCCGACACCACACCCAACCATCCCACGCCGCCTCACATCGACGCCGGTGTGATCGCCCGCACCACCTACACCACCGGCTCGCACCCCCTCACCTGGAAGGGCAAGGTTTCTGGCTACCTCGTCACCAAGGCCATCGCGGCCGGTGTCATGTTGGTCGCCGCGCTGATGGTGCTGATGGGTCATTCGGGCGAGCAGGCCGCTGTGGGCGTGGTGCCCCCGATGATCGGTGGGGCGTTCCTGGCCGTCACGGGTGTGCTGCTGATCGCCGACCTCAAGCGGCCCGAGCGCTTCTATTTCCTCATCACCAAGGGCAATTCGAGCAGCTGGTTGGTCAAGGGTGCATACATTCTGGGCGCCTACGCAGCCGTGATGG
>JAGQSP010000459.1 GCA_020439485.1 Acidimicrobiales bacterium
CTGTCGCCGCAGGCCGCGGCGATCATCATCAGGGCCAGCAATAGGCCCATCAGCTTCATGAGTTTGTTCATCTGTCCCTCGCAGGTTCCGCACCGATCCCGTTGATCTGTGCTCAAAACGCGCCCATGTGGCGCATTCCAATCTTTGAACCCTATTGCGGCGGGGCACTCGATTCCAACGATCCGCCCAGAACAGGACCAAAGTCACAGTGCTGGACCTGCGAGATGACAGACGTCCGATCGCACCCGACGGGCAGATCCGGCAGGCAGATCTAGCTGCGGAGCCTCACCTCGGCCGCCCACGCCGGATACTGCGCCGCCAGGGCGTCGGCATCGCCCAACTCGAAGTCGTCTTCGCGAAACGCCGGTGCCATCGCGGTTGACATCAGGCTCCACTCTCCGGTGGTCACCGCGCCCTGCCACGACCCGCCAGGCACCGTGACGTGGGGGCGCTGACCGGCCGACAGGTCCGAGCCCAGCACTTCCAGGCGAGCGTGATGTGCATCGAGGATCAGCAGTTCGACGGGCGATCCGCCGTGATGGAACCACGTCTCGGGCCCGGGAAGCCGGTGCATCCTGGACACCTCGCCCGGTGCCAACAAGTAGTAGATGACCGAACCGTGGGCGTCGGCAAAGGTTCGCCTGAACCAGCCTCCCTCCACCGCCAAAGGCGACAAGCCGAGGTGTTCGATGACCCGGTCGGCGGTTTGCGCCGCGGTCTCGCCGTTCTGGACGATCCACCGATGCATGGCTATTCCGCTGGCCACGCCCGCGTTGATCGAGCGCGTCGACCCGAACTGGCTGATCGACACCACCAGGTCCACCGCATCTCTGACCTGATCGGACAACCCCGGCCCCTCCTGACCGAACACCAACACACATTGCCTCGGCAGATCGACAGTCTCTATGGGCACCGAGCCAGGCAGGTTGTCGACACCCACGATCGCCAGTTCGCTCGCCCTGGCGAAACCGATGAACTCCTCGACCGTGGCATGGTGGCGCACGTGTTGGTACCGGTCGGTGACCATCGCTCCACGACGGTTCCACCGTTTCTTGCCGACGATGTGCACCTCGGCGGCCAGAAAGGCGTTGGCGTTTCGCACCACCGTCCCGATGTTGAGGTCGTGCTCCCAGTTCTCGATCGCGACATGGAATGGGTGTCGACGGCGGTCCAGGTCGGCAACGATTGCCTCGCGCCGCCAATAGCGATAGCGGTCGACCACATTGCGCCGGTCGCCGTGCTCGAGCAGCTCGGCGTCTAGACGTTCGTCGTCGGGCCACGGTCTGGGGTGGGGACCAACCCCCACACCTGGCGCCTCGGCCGGGCGTCCGTCGTTGTCATTGCTCTCGCTGTCTACGCTGGCGGCCATGGTCGAGGTTCCAAGAGGCTCTTTCTATCTGGGCGAGACGGTTGCTGACGGTGAGCGCACCGGCCAGCCCCTGTTCTACGACAGCGATCATCTGACCACACATGGCGTCATCGTCGGCATGACCGGCAGCGGAAAGACCGGCTTGGGCGTAGGTCTCATCGAGGAAGCGCTGCTGTCGGGGATACC
>JAGQSP010000040.1 GCA_020439485.1 Acidimicrobiales bacterium
ATCGGTGTGATCGTGGGGGCGAGCCTGATGGTCACCGTTGGCGCCGTTGTAGGAGCGGTGGCCGTAGCAGTGATCGGCGGTCTCGGTATCGCCCGGATCGGGGGCGTCCCGTTGTTGGAGACGATCCCGCTTGGTTGGCGGTTCGTGTCCATGAAAGCGAACGGTGAGTCGGTCTGGTTCGAACGGGTCCCAGTCGTCGGCGGCGATGCGGACCATCCGGTCCCACCGGCGATGCGTGGCCTGGAGCTCCTTACCGTCGAAGCCAGCACGACTGGCGACGGTTCGCCGGGATCACGAGTGGCGGTCGGTCACGACACCGAGAGCGGCACGATTTCGGCCACCCTGCGGGTAGCGGGCAGGCAGTTCGGTCTGCTCGAGCCCGCCGAACAGGACTGGTTGATCTCGGGATGGGGAACCGCGCTTGGCGCGTTCGTCAGCGAACGCAACCCTGTCGTCAGCGTCCGCTGGTCCCAATGGGCCGCCCCCGCCGGGCTGGAGGAACACCGGGTCTGGCTCAGCGAACACCTCGCCACCGACCCTGTCGAAGACGTCCGCGCCGCATACGAGCAGCTGCTGCGAGAAGCGGGAGGACGCACCGCGCGAAGCGAGGTACTGGTCACCGTGACCGTCGCCATCGGCCGGGTCCGTCGACGGCGCAACGACACTGATCAGCTCGCCGCAGCGGTCGAAACCCTGCTCGGCGAGATGCGCCTGTTCGCACAACGCCTCGAATCGGCAGGGCTGATCGTGTCAGCACCTCTCACACCTGCCCAGTGGGCCCGGGCCATGCGACTGCGCCTCGACCCATCCACCAGGCTGGCACTCGACCGCCGCCAACGCAGCCTCGGCGAAACCGCCGGAGCGGCCAACCCAGCCCATGCCGGCCCGAGCGTCACCGAAACCACCTGGAACGCCTGGCGCACCGACGGTGCCTGGCACCGCACCCTGCGAGTCGCGGAATGGCCACGCATCGACGTCGGCGCCCAATGGCTGTCAGACCTGCTGCTGTACTCGGGGTGCGTCCGAACGATGACCGTCGCACTCGAACCCGTCGCCAGATCCAAGAGCCAACGATCGATCGTCCGCGAGTCCGCCAAGATCGAGTCCGACGCAGCTCACCGAGCCGAGAAGGGCTTCCGCGTAGGCGCCCACCACCGGCGGGCACGTCAAGCCGTCGAGGAACGAGAAGAAGAACTCGTCGCCGGCTACAGCGAGTTCAACTACGCAGGACTCATCACCGTCACAGCGCCCAGCATCGACGAACTCGACCAGGCCACCGATGAGGTCTCTCAGATCGCAGCATCGCTCGGCATCGAACTGCGACCGTTGCACGGACGCCACGACATCGGCACGCTCGCGTCGCTACCAGTTGCCCGAGGCATCGTCCCCAAGGAACGCACATGACCAGACCGCCCGGTGATCAACGATCGCGGTGGCGACCCCGGCCAGGACTGCGACTTCCGCGCCATCGGGCAACGAATGCGCACATGTCGGCCATCTACCCGTTCCACGGCGGTAACGGACTCGGCCCCAAAGGCGTCTACATCGGCGAGGACCAATCCGCAGGCGGCACCGCCTGGCACTACGACCCGTTCCAGCTCTACACCGACGGCATCATCACCTCACCGAACATGCTCGTGCTCGGCATGGTCGGATCTGGCAAGTCAGCGGCAGTCAAGACACTGCTCTACCGATCCGTCGGGCTGCTCGGATCAGCCGATGGCCAACCACGATGGTGCGCCATCCTCGACCCCAAAGGCGAATACGGACCCCTAGCCAAAGCACTCGGCCTCGCCCGAATCCGGCTCGCCCCCGGCGGCACGACCAGACTCAACCCACTCGACGCAGGGCCCGTCTCTGTCGGAGTCGACGGACTCCGCAGCCGGCGAGCCCAGATGATCGCCGCGCTCTCAGCCTCAGTCCTCGGCAGAGAACTCACACCCCTCGAAGACGCCGCCATCGGCTGGATCACCGACGAACTCAACCGGTCCGGCGAGCACGAACCCACCCTGGCCGATGTCGTCCACCTGCTGGCCAGCCCGACAGCGGCGATGCGCGACCGGGCCCAGTTCGACCGAGCCGAACGACTGGCTCAAGAACTCAACGGCCTGCGATTCGGGATCGGCAAGCTCCTCGACGGATCGCTGCGCGGCATGTTCGACGGCCAATCGACCGAACGGATCGATTGGACCGGGCGAGGTGTCGTCATCGACCTCTCAGCCGTTCACCAAGACACCGCGGCGCTCACCGCTGTGATGATCGCGGCGACCGGCTGGCTCCAATCCCTTCTCGCCGCACCAGAATCCGAACACGTACCCCGGCGGGTCCAGGTGCTCGAAGAGATCTGGGCGCTACTCGGCTCCGAACGAGTGGCCAAGTACTACCAGTCGTGCCAGAAACTCGCCCGCAGCTACGGCGTCGCCAACATCTCTGTCGCCCACCGCATTGCCGACCTACGAGCCCAAACCAACGACGGCACCGCCGCGGCCAAAGTCAGCATGGGCATCCTCGCCGACACCCAAACCCAGATCCTGTTCCGCCAATCAGCAGACCAGATCCCCGAAGCCGTCCAAAACCTCGGCCTCACCACCCACGAAGCAGCCATCCTCCCCCGACTCGCCCGAGGCCAAGCCCTCTGGAAAGTCGCCGACCACACCGCCATCGTCCAACACCGAATCGGCACAAATGAATGGTCCATCTGCGACACGGATCGGCGGCTGTCGGTGTAGCCGATCCGGTGCGAGCCTGCGTGTGGCGAGTCACCTGGCACCGTCGGCTCTCTGTGCAGGTAGAGGTACTCACTGAGCCGTCCGATATCGACCACCGGTTGGTCGCGAACGACTCTGCGTTCTCATCGTGAGCCACAACGATCACCATTGTCTCTCCAGCGATCTCAGCGAGAGCGCTGTAGACGTCAAGTCTGGACTGATTGGGCGGGCCCCTGTTGGTGGTCCAGGCGAGCCGCAATGCCTATGGCTCAGTACGTTGGACTCGGCCTGAATGCCGAACAGAACCTGCTTGCATTCGAAGCCGAGGAGAGTCGTCGACAGGCCCTTGTCGCTGAATGAATGGTGGCGCTTGATCTGCCTTACGAGGCGCTGAAAAGGAGTTCAACGTGTTCGCCCAGACCGCGACGCGAGAGGCACGGCGTAACTCGGCCTAGTTGAGGCGTTCCAGCGATCGCGGGCTCGAGCTTCGGACCTGCAAATCGCCCAGGATCCGAACGATGTACGCGCCGCGTCTCTAGCAGCTGACAGATCGCAACACTTACGATCGCGCTCTCTACCGGCGTCGGCTGGGAGGATGTTGACCACGATGCGGCCGATTTTGCCAACAGTTGCACTCGGCGAGCCTACGCCGAAGTCCCGGGCACGGCGGCAGTCGCTGCGGACCTGCGCGCCGGGTATTGGAGTGAGCGCCATAGCGCCATCGATTCCGCCCCTAAGGTTGATGCGGTGCTGGAGGCCTGGAGGCAGTGCATGGACGGGCTTATGGCGTGATCGTCAGGTTCATGTCGCATCGGGCGCCGGGAAGTACCTCTCGCAGAGGTTCGAAACGTCGCTCGATACTTCCTGAGCGGTGCGTCCGGGCGTACGTATCGCCACATCCTTGGTTGGGCGTAGTGGGCAGCGGTCCGTCCAGATCACTGCAGCGAAAGATCCCGCGCTGACGGCGCTTCTAAACGACGCCAACAGAGTATCCGATTCGCCAACAGCGAGAATCACGTCAGTGGTTTCTGCGAGCGCCAGTTTCAGCTGTCGGCGAAGGACGAACGAGGGCCAACTCTCCTGATCCTGTTGGATCAGCTCCGGCTGCGCAGTCCCTCGAACCACGATGTCCTTCAGCCTCTCCGCGGCAAGCACCGCCACGTGGAGGGCGTCCCGCCGAGAGCTGTCGACAAGCACGACTATGCGCGACCTGGGATTGCGGGCGAACAATCGCAGTGGAGGCAGCCGCGATCGCACACCAGCTAGAAATAGCCCTTCTTGATCGCCACGGTATAGGAGGGGTGATCCCGCCACCCCGTCTCCTACAAGAGAGTGGAGGTCTCCAACGTCGAGAGAAGCTGCCGTTCGACGAATCGTCGTGGTGAGGAGAAGCGATGCTGACAATTCGTCTGTGTCTGCCAGCGCTGTTGGTATGCGAATGGCGCTGCGGTTGGGCCAACTCACTGCGGTGAGGACGTATGACCTAACGTCCTCAATCGAGACCGGCGGCGGAACTGTAGCCAACTCCCGTGGCAAGTCGATCACCTTGAATCCCTGCTCTGCTATCAGGTCAACCTCATCCGGAGTCCACTCTCTGTCGGAAACAACGGCGATGGAGCCCGTCATCACACCTGCGAGCGTCTCGCTCCGATTCACGTCTTCCACACGGACCCTCGTCTGAGCGAACCGGATCGACCCGTACGCAAAGAATCCGAGCGCTGCGATGGCGGCAACTGACCGATCAAGCGAACCAGCGAAACCAAATACAACGAGCGCGAGGCTCAGCAGATACCACAACCCAAGCCGGACCCGCCCGCGAACCTCCCCCGCACGCACCAGTTGTCTTGCACGGTCCCAGGCTCCCGCTTGGATCTGCTCGACAATCATCCCACGCACGATTAGTCATCACCTGCCAGAACTGAGCTGGCCACAGCCCAGTCGAGAGAGAGAACGCCCCAAACGCGGGCGCTCGAAATCGCAGCTCTTTGGGTGGTGCTCGCCGCAATACTGCTGAACACGGGCGAAGCCAACACTGGCGAAGACGAGATGATGTTCGAAGTCCGGGCCGCGGCCCGCGTCCCAGCCCCGAAACCAACCAGTCCAAGTCCCGTCGATACCACGGCCTCCCCACATCCAAAGCTAGCCAGATCGCTCGTGCAGTCTGACCACTCCCGCTGACCCGCCGAAACGGTGCCAGCTGCTGATGCCAACGCTCCAACTACGCAACCGGCCCCCGCTGTCGGCGTGCAGAGCAGGTAGCCAGCCAACGCGACGCCGGACAGGACTATCTCACGGTTGTTCCAGACGAAGCCCACGGCTCCCTTCTCGTACCAGCTTCTGTTGTCGCCGTACATATCGAACTGGCCGTTCCTGAGAAGCACTCCGGCGGCCCATCTCATTGCATAGGTGCCCCCGCCGCGCCCGCTCCCGATCGCCTCGCAGTCGCCATTGGAAATGATTGTTGTCGAACTTCCCGGCACTGTGCTCGCCAACGTCGAAAGCACCATAGTTGGCTGCGACGACTACGAGCGCTGGCTGTGCATCGTCCTCGCCGCACCCCCCGGCACATAGGCTAATGGCCAGGTCGCCGGGCTGACTGATACGCCCATATTGAGCCGTAAGGTGAGGGACCAGCATCCGGCGTGGACGCCCAGCACCCCAGATCTGCGGGAGGGTACTGAATCGACCAGTCGGGTCTACCCACGCCTGACCTGCGGCGACAGGATTTCGGGCACCCACAGGCTCATCAACGAAAACCGCCACGCCGCCTAACTTCGCACGCCCCGCCGACTCCCCACCCCGCGCCAAACCGTGATACCTCGCGCCCAGAAACGCCCGAATGGCCCAGACCCGGACCAAAAGGCCGCTACTGAGACCCCCACCAAGCCGACCGACGAATTCTCGGCAGGCACAGGCTTCCATCAACCGCCGTCTTGTGGCCCGAAGCCCGTAAAATCAACTTCAACGCCAATATCCCTGATGCCGGAGCCCAAGAACTGGCGCCAGTTCGGGTCCTGAAGTGAAGTTACATGAATTGCTGGGTCTATCCAGTAGTCGCTAACGGCTTCGTCGCGGATCACGAACAGATGACTCGCAGGCAGGCGAGCTTGAAAGAAACCTAGAAGGTGCGAAACGTATGGCGCCGGTGCTCGGCATGTGGTTTCGGCACCGTCTGAAGCAACGGTGAACGGAGCGAGGATCACAACAGCTATGCAGCCAGGGTCTTCGGTCTTCGCGCGCCTTTCGACGGAGTACATGAGGTCGGTTTCATAGAGCTGGCGTTGGCCTTGCCAAATCAGGAGTGGGCCCAGCGGCGTTGCACGATGAATTACCTCGCCTACCCGGGCGCACTGTGTGTCGTTTGGTCCGATCACGAAAGCAAAATCAAGGTTCATTCTTGACTACCCCAGAAGGTCATCGACTCGATCCAACAATCCGACCTCCAGATCAATCCTGGCCGCATGATCCCGGAACTTCTGAGTCCCCTGTGGGAACGTACCGTCCCAGAGGTTCCGCTGTCGGTTTCTGATGCTAACAAGCAGATCACTCCGCAGATTCTGCAGTTGGTCCTTCGTTAGACCGGACAGCTGACCCGTCTGCGGGAGCGGTCCATCAAGCACCTGGTTCTGAAAGTTGGTGTCCGTCTTCAGCTGCCACGGGGGGCAACCTTCTGTGTTGTGAACAAGTACTTCTACGCTTCCGACGCCGACGTAGAAGGTGTTCAACCCCTCTACTGTCAGGTTGTACGCAAGAGCTCTTACTTCGGTCGAGCGGTCAAGCCCGACAACCTCGACTAATGCGTTGTCGGCAGTGAGGAGTTGATCGCCAGATTCGAGGTGGTCGGCTCGCTGCCACTCACCGTCTGTCACGCTCCAGAACGGATGGTCTTCGGTTGTAGAAAGCCGGTAGTCGTCAATCTGGAGCTCCAGGAGCATGTCTTCGTGGACCCACAGATCGGTTACCTGTCTTGAGCCACCTCGTCCTGTCCTGGGATCATGCGCGAGGACCCATTCGCCAACTTCAACCTCGGATATGGGTTTCGTCGATCTATCCGCCATGACGACTTCGCTCTCGGCAGAGAACGAACAGAACCCTCCACCAGTTTGCCCAGGGAACTTCCAGCGCATCCCGTATTCAACGACGACTGCGGTGTCGAAGGTGTATGACTGGTCGCCGGTGAAGTCGACGGACAGGGGGTCCCAGAGCCACAGGATGCACATGCCGTCACAGTCGGGGCGCATGAACCCGCGAGATCCGGCTGTTGAGGGGTTCCGTACCACTTCGCCTGTAGCGAGGGCCATCAGAACTCTGGCCTGGCCCCATGCGCTCGCCCGTCCGCCTGGGGTGTTGATGATGTAGGTGTTGCCCCAGTTCGCCCCACCTTGGAGCATCTCGATTTCGTCGCGGGCTGCGGTATGTTGCCAGTCCTCGAAGCTGGCCCACATCTCGTCCATGTTGCGCGCCCATGCACCATACGAGCACTCGGCGTACTGGGTCATGATCGTGCCATCCCAGTTGACACAGAAACCGGTAGGGTCGGTGTAGTTGATTGGGTTGTTGTTGACGTAGGTGTAACGATTCAACCCATCGACCGTGACGATGTCGGCTTGTGTGAACCGGCCGACACCCGGATCGTAGTAGCGAGCGTTGTAGTAGAGAAGGCCGGTTCCCGTGTCGAGGTCGCTGGTTTGGCCTGTGAACCCGGCGTACGTGGCATCGAGTTGTGACGTCCGGGATTGTCCGTAGGGGTAGTAGAGGGCTGTGGCTGTGTTGCCCGCTGTGGCGTTGATGGTTGCTGTGGGTGATCCGAGGTGGTCGGTTGCGATCCAGTTTGTTTGGCCGGTGTCGGTGTGGGTTGCGACGAGTTGTCCGGCGAAGGTGATGTTGGATCGTTGGGTGATGGCGGGCGCGGCTGGCTGGTTGCCGGTGGCGGCCCATGCGGTGGCTGCGTCGAATAGGGCCCATCCGTTGGTGGTGGCGACGTCGGGTCCGTTGGTGTCGAAGTAGAAGCCGACGCGTGGCCCGTTGGCTGTGGTGTTGTCGGCGAGTGTGTCGCCTTGGTTGTAGGCGAAGATGACTGGTGTTGTGGCGGCTCCGGCGGTGTCTGCGATGACGTCTGCGGATGCGGCGGGTGTTCCGTTGGTTGTGTTCTTTGCGGCGTTGTAGACGGTGGCGGTGCCGGTGAGTCCTGCTGCGAGGGGGTGGGCAGGTTCGGTGATATCGATGTCTGTTTGGGCACTGGTGGTGCCGCCTGGTGTGGTGGTGAGGCCCATGTCGTCGTAGAGGGATGGTTTCCACACGATGACACCGGCGTCGACGCTGGCGAAGGTGTTCCCGAGTGCGCTGGATGAGATGCTTTGGGAGATCAGAACGAGGTTCTGTCCGTCGGCGTCGGTGGCTGTGGCGGTGTTGTCGTCGACGACGGTTACTGTGCCACCTTGGTTTTCGAGCCTTGTCTTGATGGCTGTTTCACCGGTTGTAAGCGACGCGGGGTTGGCTACGACGAGTAGGGCTTGTAGCGCGGCTGGAGTGGCGGTTGGTGGTGTGAGGGTGGCGGGTTCGAGGAGGTTGAATCGGGCGAGCCCGTTGAGGTTTTGGCCTCCTGATTGGGTGAATGCTCCGCCGAGGATGATGGCTTGGCCGGGTATGACGGCTAGGGCGTCGAGTCCTCGGATGCTGTTGGTTTCGGCGTCCCAGGTGTTGATGGTGTGGCCGCTGTCGAGGTCAACAGCGATGATTTTGCCGATTGGGAGAGCGTCTCCGAAGTTGTTGGGTCCGGTAACGATGTCCCAGTGTCCAGCGACGTACATGAGGTTGCTGGTCGTGTCTGGGATGCATTCGGCGACGCCGCCGTCGTTGCGTGGCCCCCATGGCCGGTCTGGGAACGTTGCGGTGGTTCGGGGGTGGGCGTCTTGGGCTGCTTCGCTTGTGGCGACTGCTGGGAATGGGTCTGGGTATAGGGCGTAGGTTTCGCCACCTGCGACGTGGTCGGCGTTGCCGTTCGCGGGGTTGAACCTTGCGACGTTGTATTGGTTGGCTTTGCCGGTCGGGTAGTTGTGGAACACTTGACCTTGACCGTCGGTGGTCCACCAGTCACCGCATGCGTATATCCGGCCGTTGTGCTCGAACACTGCTTCAACAGCGGGTTCGGGGTTACCACCGGCTTCGAGTGGGTTGTGATCGTCGAGCGAGTCGACGTCGAACGTCGCTATGACGTCACCGGTTGTGGTGTCGACCGCGGCGAGCGACGTGCGGGCGTGCATGACGGAGTTGGAGTCGGCGATTCCGGTGAAGTCACCGCCGATGTAGAGGGTGGCGCCGACCCGGTCGAGGGCTGCTACGCGGGCGAACCCGTCGAAATCGGGTGTGAACCCACCGATTCGTGATCCGTCGGAGAGGTTGATTTTGACTAGCGCTTCGACGGGGTCGTTGTTGGGGCCGAAGGTGTTGAAGTTGCCGCCGACGAACATCTTGGTCGCAGAGCTGTTGAACTCGAGCGCCCAGACCTTCTTGTTCGGGTTGGGGTCCCAGCTGGCATCCACGGTGTTGGTATTGAGGTTGATGCGTGCCAGGTATGACAGGTTGGTGTTGCCGCCGATTTGGGTGAACGCGCCACCTATGTAGAGCCAGTTGCCTTCAACGGCGAGGGTGAGTCCTTCGGCGTCGAGTCCGAAGTCTCCGAACCCGCTGATGACGTCACCGGTGGTGAGGTCGCACGCTCCTAGTCCGTTTCGTGTGTGTGCTGTGATGCCGTCTGCGTCGTAGAGGGTGTTGAAGTTGCCTGTGATGTAGGCGGTGTTGCCGACAACGAGGATGTCGCTGACCCAGTGCTTGGACTGGGCGGCGTCGACTGGTGGGGTGTCGGTGCGACAGAACGGGGCCGTGGTGGATTCGGGTTGGGCTTGAGGGAAGGTGCAGCCCTGCGAGACAGCCCACCAGATGGAGCGGTCGAACATCGACCAGCCGGCCTGTGTTTGGACTTCAGGTGAGGTTTTGTCGGCGGGGAACTGGATACGGCACGCGGGGGCGGTGTTGACGTTGCCGTTTTCGGTGGCCATGTTGTCGCCGGGCGCGTACCAGTACAGGGTGGGTTTGCCGTCTGGTGTGGTGGCGACGATCTTCATGTCGGATCCGGCGGGTTTGAGTCCCCAGCCGATCGCGCTGTCGTCGGTGGTCAGGTAGTTGGTGCCTGCGTAGCCGGCCGCTAGTGGTGATGTCGGGTCGGTGATGTTGACCAGGTCAACGGATGGGTCGGCGAGGCCTTCGGTTTCGACCATGCCGAGCTGGTAGAGCTGGGCGAACGGTTTGAGGTTCACCAATGGTGTGGTGAGGGTTTTGAAGGTGGTGCTGAGTCCGGCCGCGTTCACGGTTGCGGATAGAACGATCAGGTCGTATCCGGTGACCGCGCCGACCGCGACGTTGTCGTCGTCGAGGACGGTGACGGTGAATCCGAGATCGTCTAGCCGGTCGTTCAGAGCAGCGTCGGATGTGGTTATCGGCGAAGCAGCACCGACGACGAGCAGCGCGCTCGCTGTCGGGTTGAGGCCGGGGATTGGTGTTGCCGGTGTCGGGGCTTGTGGTGTGGGGAGATCGCCGGTGATTTCGATTTCGTGGAGTCCACCGAGGTAGAAGGTGGTGGTGGGGCCGTCGGGGACGGTGCGGCGTACTCGTTGACCGTCGGCGTCATAGAGGAACGACGCCATGTCATCGGCGCCGGTGGTGGTTCCGGCGGTGATGAGACGGTTGTCCCAGTCGTATCCGAAGTGCACGGTGTCGACGCCGACGGTGCGGGCGGTCATGTTGCCCGCTGTGTCGTAGGCGTAAGTGTTGGTGCCGGCGGTGTTCGCGGCGTGGGGGCCCCCGGTGCCGTTGTAGCTGTAGGCGCCGTTGGGTGTCCCGGCACCCGTGGCGTTGGTGATGTTGCCGATCGTGTTGTAGGTCCAGGTGTTGTCGAACCCATTGCCTGCCGGGATCGGGTCGGCGGTTCCGTCGCAGCCTGATCCGATCGATGACGTGTAGGCGCGGGTGAGGCGGCTGAGCGTGTCGTAGCCATAGCAGCGAACTTCCGCCTGGCCGCTGTCGATGACCGAGGTGATGTTGCCACGAATGTCGCGCCCGTAGGTGGCGTTCGCGACGTTGGTTGTGGATGCGCCAACGCCTGCGGTGATTGTTGAGACGAGCAGGGTGGCCGGGTCGTACTGCCAGGTGCGGTTGAGCCGGTTCGGGTCGTTCGCCGCACCGGAGGTGAGCGTGGTGAGCTGACCTGACGCCGTATAGGTTGCGGCCGATACATAGGTTTCGGTTCCGCCGACCAGGGTGATCGGCCGTCCGGCCAGGTCGTAGGTGTAGTCGATGGTTTCGGTCCCGTTGTAGTCGATCGTGTCGACCAGACCGCCATCGTCATAGGTCCAGCCGATATAGGCCGATCCGGCTGGTAGCCCTGGGATGGTCCAGGTTTGGCGGGTGAGCTGGTCGCGGTTGTCGTACTCGTAGCCGACGGTGACCTGACCGTCATCGGTCTCAGCGACCGAGGACGCGACCTTGCCGGTTGCTCCGGCAGGGTCGTAGTTGAAAGTGGCGAGCGCGCCGTTATCGGTACCGTTGGAGTCGGTCTTGTAGCGGCGGGTCGGCCGGCCAAGCGTGTCGTAGTCGATCCCGGTCCACTGGCCTGCGCCGTTGGACTGGCGCACCAGGTTGTTGGCCTGGTCGTACACGTATGTCCAGGTTCCGGTGTCGGGGTCAGACATCGAGGTCTTGCGGCCGGCGATGTCATATCCGATGGTGGTTGTGTTGTTGACGTCGTCGACAACGCTGATCAACCGGCCGGCCGGGTCATAGGCGTAGCTTGTCGTTCCGCCACCAGCAGGCTCGTCAACGGTCAGGGTCTGGCCGAACGCGTTGACCGTGGTGGTCCACTGGGCGCCGTTCTCGTCGATCGCGGTAGTGGTGTTCCCCGCGATCGAGTTCGACGTGACCGAGACGACTGTGTTGTTGGCGCCGAGAATCTCTGATGTGGTTGTGTTGCCTCGGGTGCCGATCGTGGAGCGGGCCGAGCTGGGCACCGCGGCCCATGTGTGTTGGAAGAACCCGTTCTGGCCTGCGTTGCCTGCGGCGTCGAACGGAGCGGATGACCGGATCGAGGCGCCGCCGTTCTCGACGGTGTTCGAGGTGACGATCATCGTCGAGGCGGTCACATGCTCCTGGGTTTGCATCGTGGTGCCGAACCCGTCGAGGAACGACCAGACCCGATGTTCGTCGGCACCATTGCGGACGTTCGATGATTGGATGATCATCGGAAGGTTCCGGTTCGGGTTCGGTGCGTAGATGAACGAGCTGTCCGGATTTCCGCCACCGGGCATGTCAACCGATGTCAGACGTCCGAGCGCGTCATATCCCAGGGTGGCGGTGTCACCATCAGGGTCGGTGATCGATGTCTGCGCGCCCGTACCGGGCTCGACCACGTAGGTGGTGTCGTTCGATGCGGGGTCGGTGACCTTGTTCAGGTAACCGTAACGGCTGTCGTACTGGTAGCTGGTCCGATTGGCGAGACCGTCTTCGGTCCAGGCGAACCTACCCCTGGCGTCGTAGGACGCGGCGGCATCGACGAGGGTGACACCGTTGTCGCGGGTACGCATACCGGTCATGTTCCCGACACCGGCTGGGGCGGCACCCCAGGCGCCGTTGTCGTACTGGTATTCGACATCGGCGACGATCGCACCGGCGATCTGGTCGGTGGCGTGTGTGGTCTCGCGCACCGGGACTGTCAGATCGCCTGCGGTTGCCCACACTGTGACCGTGTTGGAGTCATCAGTAGATGTGGCCGGGTCGCCCTCGCTGATTGTTCGGGTTGGGTTCCCGAACGTGTCGTACTCGAACGATGTCTGTGACACGGTCGGGTTCGCACCCGCCGAATACGAGTAGCCGTTCGTCAGGGCCGGAGCGATCCAGCGGGCTGCGTGATCGCCTACGCCTGCGGTGATGCCCGACGTGTAGGTGGTGGTGGTTCGGGTTTCGTTGACCGGCGGCTGATCGAGGGTCTGGCGTGCGATCTCGATCGTGTTACCGGTCAGCCATGGTTCGTCCACGAACGATGCCCCACCGACGGCTTCGGTGACAGACGAGGCGATTGTGGGTGTCGCGCCCAGTCCGTTGAGCGGGTCGCCGTCGAGTCCGGTGAACGACGTGTACACGGTGCGGCCGGTCGCGTCGGTGACCGTCACGGTGCGGTGCCCTCGGAAATCGTTCCAGTGGTTGCAGTTGCCGTCCGCGTTGCAGTCCACGCCCGGGTCCCACAGGTCATAGGAGCTTGGGGTATCGCTGTAGGCCCAAATGGGGGTCGAGTACTCGTAGGTGAGGGTTTCGTCGGTGTGGAAGTCGTCGAGTCCTGGGGTCGCGTCAAAGTTCGACGAACGGGTGAGGCTCTGGACTTTGTATTTGTTCCACAGCACGAACCCGCCTGGCAGGCCCGGCGTTATGTTCGGCGCCCACGCCACGAAGTAGTCACACGGTGGGCGTACGAAGCCTGGCCCGCCGGCACCGCTCCAACAGGGCTGATTTATGTCGTTGTTCTGCGGCGGGTTGGACTGGAAGTAGGAGAACTCGGTGAGACCGCCGTACTCGTTGAGAATCGAAGCTAGCCGCGGCATCGTCGAGTTGTAACCGGCCGCCGGGGCGTTAACCCGGTTCGGCAGCATCACATACTCATACGAGACAGGTGGGAGGGTCATCGACCCGCCACCTGAGAGGCCGGTCTGTGAAATCGAGTCGAGCCACAACCGTGACGGTGTGTTGTCACCCGTGGACGGGTACGCGTACGAAAAGTCCCACTGATTCACCGGGCTCGCAGTGCCGTTCGCGGCGACCGATTCGGTCGTGATCTGAGCGAGGCGAAGCTTCGTGAAGAACGACGGGGTCGTCACCGTGCAAGCGGTCTGGCCGTAGACGCAGATCAGATCGCTCGGAACGTCCGGCATTGCTGCGTTCGGGTCTGTGCAGCCGTTCGCTGCGGCACAGCGGTACTCGTAGTCCAAGTGGACCCGAACGGGGGCGACCTGGTCTTCGGATCCGGCGAGCTTCGCGTACTCGATCCGGGTCAGATCCGAAGCGTTTGTGTATCGGCGCAAGCTGGTGGCAGCGTTTGCCAGCTTGGCATTGTAGTAGTTGTTCGACTGGTCGTAGAAGTAGGAAACGACGTTGCCATGTACGTCTTCGACACGGTCCAGATTCCACCGGTAGGCCATGTCACACAGGTCGTCAGGGCAGCCCTCATCGACCCCGCCAGCCATGTACACCGGGAACGTCTGAACCGAGTTCGTCGCCGCGTTCGAGGTCGGCTCGAACGACGACCCGAAACTGAACTGTGTTCCATCCGGTGTGTACACAGTCCAAGACGAACGGAACCAATCCGGTTCGGTCGACGTCCCGACATCGGCGCCCCCGAACGGCACAACTCGCCCGAGGTCGGGCGACACCCAGTAGCCCCCATCGGGGTCGGCTGCGATCGCCGCAGGAGCCGAGTTCACCCACGAATACGCGGAACCGTCAAAGGGGATACCTGCGGCGCCGAAGGTGAACACTCCACCGTCATCGCCCAGAATCCAATAGCCCGACCCGCCGGGCCACGACGCGATATCGACCACGTCACCGATCGAGGGGTCGGCCGACGTGTCGCCGTGGTGGGAGACGTTTGTCGAGTTGAAGACCTCACCGGTGTTCGACAGGATCCAGAAGCCGTCCGTCTGCGATGACGACACGATCCCGACGACAAACTCGCCCGCGCCCAGGGTCACGTTCACCGTTGCGCTGGTCGCTCCATTCAGGTTGAAGACCTGGCCGTCGTTGGTGACAGCCCGGTAACCAGTCCCCGACGACGCTGCAGCGTCCACGACGGTCTGGCCGGCGTTCAACGTGATCGTCCCGTCAGGGGCAGCGCCATCGAACACCGAACCAGCATCGGTCACGATCCAATACCCGGACGCGGGCTTCGCTACGATCGCCACGGCGGACTCACCCGCGGGCAGAGTCGGGTTCCCGGCGTGTTGGGCACCCCCATATGAGTAGACCTCACCCGTGCCGGTCAGCAGCCAGAACCCGCCACCCGGAGCCGCTGACATGTCGACCACACCCGCGGCCCAAGACTCGGAGTTCTCGACAAGTTCCACACGCCAGTTCGGGTCGTTCTCGAGACGGAACTGATGGGTCGACCCTGCCGAAGACTCCAACACCAGTCGCGACGACACGCCATTCAATGACAGAGACAGATTTTCCAACCGGTCGCCGTTCGCCCCGTCGACCAGACAACGGTTCCCCGACTCGCCATGAATCGGGCCACCACAATCCGCGTAGGCACGCGAGATCGAACCGACATCGAGCGACCAGCCCGTACCGAACATGTCCTGACCGTTCGCGCCGGCATGAGTGCCATCAACAACCGCGGACGAATAGGTCAGACCCAGCGACGGAGCAACACCGGCACCAGCCGGAGGAAGCGGGAACGAATACGACGCCTGAGCAGCGCCCGACTGAACACCGACCTGACCCGCCGTCAACGACGTCGCTTGCGAAGCCGCGTAGTCACCATTGATCCCGCCGGTTCCTGCGCCAGGAACCACGAAGCCTCCCCCGACAGCGGCGGCGGTGAACTGGCCAAGCGGCGTGCCAGGACCACCTACACCGGGGCCACCTTGGTCGAACTCTTTCAGCAGTTCCTCTGGAATCGTGGCCCGAATCACTCCTTGTGTGAGGTCATTCATGGCGTCGAGATCCGTCCAACGCTGACAGGAGCCAGCGCCGTCGCAATCGAACGCAACCGACAGCTTGAGCCGCTCGGCCAAGCCGGAGTTCGCGACCAGCCCCAGATCGGCGTACGAAAACTCGAACACGACCGGCTCCACAGCAGCGCCTCGGACACCACCCCCGGGGCCCCGGGCGACCGAGAGGTCGAACGCTAGGCCAAAGGGCGAGAGCTCCCTGCCGAGGTCGCCCGTGACAGCGCGGACAGAAGCTGACTGAAGCCTTCCCGGATCAGACGACACCGATACCGGAAGCCCGGAGAAGTCGACACGGCCCTCACCACGCGACACACCCGGGACCTCGACTGTGGGTAGGTCCTTGCCGAGATCGAGGGCGGGAGCGGGGTCGACCACGCGTGAGTTGCGGTTCGGCCAAACCGTCTGATCTCGCCCGGGCCGTACCGGACTCAGAACGGGACCTGACTCTGCGCTGTCCATTCCCGTGCCAGGTATCTGAGACCCATCAACGAGCACTGGAGAAGGGTTCGGATCGCTTGCGGAGGGCGAGTCGGTCTCAGATGGCGTGTGGCTTTCCGCGGAAGCGCCCGGACTGGCTAGAACACCAACCAGAAGAAGAACACTCAAGAAAGCCGCTACTAGACGAGAAGAACGCAACACGCCGAACCCCAACCCCATATCAAGGACCCCACCGCGGGGCCCACCGTTCCTAGCTAGGTCGACGGTGGCGCTGCGGACTTGCGGACCTATCAGCCGGAAGCCAAAAGACCCGTCCTCCGGGTTCGGATACCTCCAGCAAGCCCCGCCTAGCTCAGGCCACGAAACTGGTCCAGCGGGCGCCGTTCCAGTAGCGCCATTCGTGGACGCCGGTTGGGTCGGTTGTCCAGCCCGTCGGGAGGGCCTCGACGAGTCGGGTTCGGCGTTTGCGTGGCGGGCGGTGGCGGAGGATGTCGTCGGGGTTGAATCCTGCTCGTTGGAGCTGGGTCCGGTAGGTCCAGACGAACTGTCGAGCCAACTGATGTTCGGCTGGCCCCCAATCGTTGTCGGAGAGTTCGGCGAGCCAGTGGCCCCATGGGGCGTGGTCGGTGTTGAAGCCGTGGCCGTCGCGGTGGATGGCTCCGTCGCAGGCTGATGCGAGGTAGCGGATTGCTTCTTGGATGGTGGCGTGGCCTGGCCATTCGGCCCGTCGTCGTTTGAGCATCTGGTCCCTCCGATCTGCAGGAGGAATCGTCGCGCTGGGGTGTGACATCCCGCTGTTGGGAGGTGGATCGGGAGATGTGAAACGGCGATTTCTTGCGGTTTCGTTGATTGGGAGGTGGATCGGGTGGTGTTGCGGGAGTTGGGCGGGGAGGTGGGTTTCGGACTGTTCGGGCATGAACGGAACGAAACGAACTCTGGCCCTCCTCGATCGTGATTGGCGCACAGTTGGTGTGTCGCCGACTGGTCGTCGAACACTTCGGGAATGGCAGCGCAGACACGTCGAGTTGGAGGGTTTCTCGACGCTGGCGGACGTCGTCGACGCTGTCGACAAGACCGATCTCGACACGTCGTCGGCGATCGTGTGGGCGCTGCTTGAAGAGGTCGCCGATGACCCGATGGCGGTTCGGACCGTGCTTCAGATGATCATTCCCGGGTTGGGCGGCGAAGCAGTTCGGCTGACGGCATGGGCTCGTGCAGCGGCTCCGGATCTCCTCTGGGATGGTGACGTGGACCAGTTGCTGGTGGCCACTGCCTTGGCCGCTATTCGCCATGCGGCGGGGCATCGGCGGTCGTGGCCGATCCTGTCGATCCTGCGTCGTGTTCACCGGCTCCTGCTGAGAGAGATGAAGCGGATCGAGGCCTACCGTAGGGCCGAGGCAATTGATCAGGATCTGATCGACGTGGCCAACGACACCACCGGCGACTTCGCACCGATCGCCGCTGTTGAACTGGCTGATCTGATGCGTCACGCGATGTCGGATGGGCTTGTCAGCGAGGCCGATGCAGGGGTGGTGTGGCTGGTCGACATCGAGGGCTACACGCCCGGCGAGTTGGCCTCGATGCTGGGGGTGGCTCCTCGGTCGGTCGCACAGCGGCGGCTTCGTGCCGAGCACAAGTTGTGTCGACTCGCGGCGGCGGCATGACCGCGTCGCGGTCACGTCTGCCCGTCGGTGGTGACGAGGCGTTCGCCCTTGTGGTGATGTTCGTCGGGGCACTCACGTTGGGGGCCTGGGGTGGTGCTCAGTTGGCGACCGTCGTCGCGACCGGCGGTTGGCTGGGTGCGGGGGTTGGGTCGGCGTTCGTTGCGATGTTCCAGTTGCCCTCGGTGTGGTACGAGCCGGCGTTGGCGTGGCCTGTCGAGGTGCAGGCGACGGTCCCGGGCCCGGTGCTGTATTGGACAGCGACCGCGATCGTCCTGGCGGCCGAGATCGCAGCGATCGTCGCCCTGTGGGGTGTGTTGGCGCCGGCGCGTGTCGGCACGAGCCGAAGGGAGCGTGTCGGTGTTCAGGTTGGGGCTCGGCTGGCCGCGGCGAGGGACCTGCGGTCACTGTTCGTCGATGGCCCCGAACCAGGCAGGTTCATCCTGGGCCGGTTCGGGAAACGGCTCGTCGCAACAGAGAATCCGAGCGCCGAACCCGGCACGGGTCCGAAGCGACCACGAGCGGTCCGTGGTCGCCGTAGCGCGGTTGCGGTGATCGGACCGTCTCAATCGGGTAAGACGGCCACCGTCGTCGCCGGGATCCTCGACTGGGATGGTCCCGCCGTGTTGTCGTCGGTCAAGAACGACCTGTTCGACGAAACGGTCCGGCGGCGAACCCAGCTTGGTGACGTGTTCTTGTTCGACCCGATGCGCACCATCCCGGTCCTGCCAGACGGAGTGGAGCGGGTCGGGTGGTCGCCTCTGCACTCGGCGAGAACTGTGCCGGGAGCCATCGAGATCTCGCTCGCTCTGCTCGATGCCGCCCCAACCGATGGGGTGACCAACGCGAACTACTGGTCGTCGAAAGGGCAGGCGCTGCTGTGGCCGATCCTGTTCGCTGCCGCTCACCGCGAGAAGCCGACCATGGCCCAGGTGGTGCGATGGCTCGCATCCCAGGACGGCAACGAACCCGACGGTGGCAAGAACCCCGGAGCCACCCCGGTGAGCAAGGAAGGGTTCAGCGAGGTTCGCGAGACGCTCAAGAAGCTCGAGGCCGACAACAAGGACAAGAACCGGGCACTGGCTATCCAGGCCCACCACGCACGCGAACAGTTCGACGGGTTCTTCAAGCTCGATCAGCGCACCCGAAGCGACATCTACTCGACCTCCCAGACCCTGGTGCAGCCATGGGAAGACCCCAACATTTCGTTCGCCTCTTCGGCGGGGGCAGGCTCGGTCGTCGATCTGTCGATGGTGCTACAAGGTCGCAACACCCTGTACGTGTCCACACCGCTCAAGGACGCAGCCCGCTACTCGGTGGTGTTCGGCGGGCTGCTCGGGGCGCTGCTGCGAGACCAGGCATACGACATCGCCAACCGCTACCGGCGACCGCTGCCCGATCTGCTGTGCGTGATCGACGAGGCCGGCAACACTCCGCTTCGATGGCTGCCCGAAGTCGCGTCGACCTGCTCTGGTATCGGGGTTCAACTTGTGACGGCATGGCAGTCCAAAGCCCAGATCGACGCCACCTACCAGGCCCAAGCCGGACCGATGCTGACCAACCACGCAACCAAGGTGTTCTTCGCCGGCGCCTCGGACCCCGAGACACTCCGCTACGTCACCTACCTCGGCGGCGAAGAAGAAGTCCATCAGCGAAGCGCCAACGCCGACGCCCACTTCGGTGGACACCGTCGAGGAGTCGGCGACTCGACCATCCACAGGCCGCTGCTGCCACCTGAAGTGCTACGCCAAGCCGAACCCGGCAACGCCATCCTGTTCCACGGAAGCCTTCCACCCGCCCACATCCACGGCAGATACGTCGGAACCGACGAACGGCTCCGCACCCTGTCGACCGGACAGGCCGAGGAGCTCGAGGAGACGTCGATCGACGCTGCGTTGGCGGCCGCGCTCGACTTCGACCCGACGCCACCGGTCGAGGTGCTCGACCACCTCGATGCCGTCAGCAAGGTCGAGGACCCCGAACGCGGACCGGAGGCTCTGGAAGGCGAGGAACAGGAACACGGGCTCTTATGCGACGAGGGGCAAGGCCGGAGACTCGGTTCCCGGTGAAACCGGCTAGCATCTCGACCCGTTCATCTCCTGGCGCCATCTGCACGTCAGGATCAGCCGTTGGGCGTTGGCTAGCTGCGGCCAACGGCTGCGAGGTCCGACCTTCCCGCTGATCGACCAGGCGCGTCTATGGCTAGCGCCGACCGATCAGACCTCTCGCGCGTCGATCAGGCTGGCTATGGTGAGCATCGTGGTAGCGCTTGGATCTGCTCTAGACGCTTGCCTTCCGCGAACGGCCTACGTTCGCAAGGATAGTAAGATCCTGTACCCGAGGGTCGACCTGTGGACTGGCCTTGTTCAGTTCTCCGACTCCTCGACCTGGATGTATTGGGTGGACCCGAGTTCTCATATTCGGACTTCGCATGGCCCGTGGATCGGGCGACCGAAAGCCGTTCAATGCGGGCGTATTGATGACAAGTACATCCACATCCCCAAAGAGATGTGGAGCGCGGGTATCGACCTGCGCCAGCGTGAGGTGATCCTGCGCCTGCTTCGGCCGCGGGAGTTCATCGCCGAACCGCGAGACAGGAGGGTCTCGGGCTACGAGTACCGACCTCGGGAGCTGAGGCCACGGGTCTACGGCGCACGGGGGCCGCACTTCCTAGAAATCTGGGACCCAGCCGAGTTGCTCGAGGTTGCGCTGTTCAGCGTTTCGGAACCGTCCGATTCGGTGCCAGGTTTGGTGACCGATGTCGACATGGATCAGCTGGTGAGGCGTGTCATTGAGCCCCTGATCTCAGAGCTTCATGGGAACTTGGCTGAGGAGTATTCCCTTGTCTTCGCCAAAGGCGTCGAAACACTGCTAGCCCAACTTCAAGCACCGGTCGCGGATCGATCGAGGACCGTCGCTGTTCTCGTTTGGTTGCTCAGCGTTGTCGGGGTGGGCGTCGCAGTGAACCTTGTTTCGAGTGACCTCGAACCGCTGTACGACGCCCTGAAGTCAGCTGTTGAGCGCTTGATTGAGACAAGTCTCTGATCGCAGGGCCCTTGGGTTCGGCAACTTGGTTCCGCCCTGAGTGGTGGGAATCCTCCCGCACCTGAACGCCAAGTCCAGATCAGTCAGCTATCCGGAGTGGTTGGGAGTGTAGGGCTTGGATCCGTTGGGCTGCGGCTTGCCAGCCTTCCGCTTGGAGTGGGTCTGACGGCTTCGGTCCTATGGCCGGGTTGTTTGGGAGTGGGCCTTGGTCGGGTTCGGTTCCGAGAGTCGCGTGTCGGTAGGTTTCGATTGTTCGGGCTGCCCGGTCCCAGCGACCTGGGTTGGCCGCTGGTCGTGGTCCGAGGGTGTTGGTGAGGTAGTCGGCCGGTTGGGCGAGTGCTTCGTTGATGCGGGGGGCGAGGGCTCGGTCGATGGCGTCGACGCGGGTGCTGATATCGCTGATGATGCGGTCTTGTTCGGGTGATTTTGTGTTCGAGAGTTGGCGTGCCTGGGCGATGAGGTCCGCCCTCCGCTCGGCGAGTTCGTCCGTGGGAAGCGAGGCCAGGAACTTGTGCTCGGCAGCGTCCAGTCGCGCTTCGGCTTTGGCGAACTGGGACTCCTGTTGCCTGCTTTGCCCAACCCCGGGTTGGGGTGGGATGGCCGGCCCGTCGGGGTTCCATCTTTCGCGGTAGATGGCGGCGGATTCGACGGCCTGGTCCCACGCGGCGCTGTCGGTCTGGGGTCGTGGTCCGATGCGGTTGACGATCTCGGGGTCGGGGTTGTGTCGGGCCTGGTGGGCGATTCGGGTTTCGACGATGGTCTGTGCTCGTGGGGCGAGGGGGTGGTGGCTGGTGGCGAGTTGGGCGAGGGGTTCTTGGGTGAGCTGGAGGATGGTCGCGATGGCGGGTTCGGCGATGGTGGCGAGTTCGGTCTGGCGGGGTTTGGTGAGGTTGTCGGTGAGTGCTTCGATCTCGGTGCGGGGGTCGGGTAGTCGGGGGAGTTGGGGGTCGGTTTCGATGGTGGGTG